>PMUE01000110.1 GCA_003167055.1 Vulcanimicrobiota bacterium
GGCGTTTCAACGCCGCCCGTTGAAACAGCGCGTCTTCACCGCCGCGCAAGCCGTCGGCGACAACAAGTTTTGCACCGAGTTTTTGTTGCAAGATGCAACATGCAGCGCAAACGAACTGCGCCACCTGCTCGAGCCGCGCGGCGAATCGTTGCTCGTTATTGGTGCCCCGCCGACGATCAAAGTGCACATTCACACCGATAATCCCGATCGCGTGCAGGACATGGCCGCGCGGCATGGCCGTCTCACCCGTGTCAAAGTCGACAACATGGAGCGCCAGCATCAACTGCTCGTGGTCGAGCCACCGGCAGTCGCGCGCTCGGTGGTTGCAGTCGTACCTGGTCCGGGTTTCGAGCGTATCGTGCGTGAGCTCGGCGCCGAAGTCACGGTCAACGGCGAGCGTAATCCGAGCGTTCGAGACTTGCTGCTCGCGGTGAACAAGACCCTCGGTGACGACGTCTATCTTTTTATCAACGACAAGAACGTCGCGCTTGCCGCCAACGAGTTAGCGGGAATGACCGACAAACGCATACACGTGTTGGCGACGACCGACATCGTCGAGGGCATTGCGGGCCTCTTTGCGCTGCGCTCGGCGGGTGAGCACGTACCGAGCGACGCTGCGATTATGGCGGCCGCACGCGGTGCCCATGGCGCGCAGCTCTTCCTGGCTGGGAAAGACTCGACGGTGGGCGGCGTGGCGGTCGAGCGGGGGAAGCCGGCGGGGACGCTCGACGGGCGGTTGATAGCGGCGCCGACCCTGACCGAGACCGCGGTCGAGGTGCTGCGCGAGATGGGGGCCGCTGGTGGGGGCCTGGTGACGCTCTACTACGGCGGCGCACAGCGGGAGAAGGATGCCCAACGTCTGGGCGAAGAGCTGAGTGCCGCCTACGCGAATACCGATGTCGAATACTACTACGGCGGCATGAAAAGCGCGGAGTACTGGATTTCACTCGATGAATAAGCCACGAATCGCGATCGATGCAATGGGCGGTGATCACGCGCCCGAGGAGATCGTTGCCGGAGCATTGCTCGCGGCCAACGCGTATCCCGGCGCGTCGCTAACCCTGTACGGCGACGAAGCGCGCGTACGCGCACTGTTGCACGGGAAGGGCGCGGAGCAGATTGCGGTGGTCCATTCGCCCGAGGCCGTTCCGATGGATCAGCATGCGTCGCAGGCATTGCGCAGCGCCGATCGCACCTCGCTTGGTATGGCGGTAAACGCCATTAAGGCGGGTGCGGCCGACGCGGTCGTCTCCGCCGGAAACAGTGGCGCGTTCCTCGCGATTGCGCTGATCAAGCTTCGTACGATCGAAGGCATAGCGCGACCGGCGATTGCGACCGTATGGCCGGCGGTCAACGGCTGGACGGTGTTGATCGATTCGGGTGCAAACGTCGATTGCCGCGCGGAGTGGCTCGAACAGTTCGGCATCATGGGCTCCGCCTACGCATCCGCTGTGCTGGGCATCGAGCGCCCGAAAGTCGCGCTCCTCTCTATTGGTGAGGAGCGCACCAAAGGCAATTCGCTGGTGCTCGAAGCGGCCGCATTGCTCGAGCGCGCGCCGATCAATTTCATCGGGAACATCGAAGGCAAGGACATGTTCCACAAAGTAGCCGACGTGGTGGTCACCGACGGCTTTGTGGGCAACGTCCTGCTGAAGACGGCCGAAGGCATGGTCGGGGCGATGAGCGAGGTGATCAAGGATACGTTGCTCGGCGGCAACATCATCACGAAGCTCGGCACGGCCTTGCTGGCGCCGTCGCTGCGCGGCTTGCGTCGCCGTTTCGACTACGAAACCTATGGTGGCGCGCCGTTGCTCGGCGTGCGCGGGAACTGCATCTACACGCACGGGCGCGCGTCGCGCCGAGGCATCAAGGGCGCCATTCTCAGCGCGATCAGCGAAGTCGAACACGACGTCGTCGGCCGCATCGGCGAGATGGCAACGCCGCACCTCACGCGCGAAGCCAGTTCGGTGGAAAGCGCCTAGTTGTCAATCGTCGTCGTCACCGATAGCACCTCGGACATCGACCCGCAGCGCGCGGCAGCACTAGGGATTACCATCGTTCCACTGTTCGTCGTCTTCGGCGATCGCAGCTACCGTGACTATCTCGATCTGAGCCGCCGCGAGTTCTTCGCAAAGCTCTCGAGCGAAAAGGTGCTACCGACGACGTCGCAGCCGACGCCGCAAATGTTCGAAGAGGCGTTTCGCCCGCTGGTGGAAGCGGGGCACGACGTTCTCTGTCTGACGATCTCGTCGTATCTCTCCGGTACGATCAACGCGGCAAAAGCCGCGGCTGCACAATTCCCTGACGGGAAAGTCGTGGTCTACGATTCGGAGAGCGCCGCCGGCGGCCTGGGCATCATGGCTATGCACGCGCAAGAATTAGCCGCGCAAGGCTGCGGCTGGGAGGACCTGCTAGCAGCGCTCGACCGCGAGCGCGCCGTGCAGCGATTGTATGCGTGCATTTCGGATCTCTCGCACCTGCAGCGCACCGGACGAATCGGTAAAGCGCAACAAGTGCTTGGTACGCTTATGAAAATCGTTCCGGTGATCGCTCTCAAGCACGGTCAAGTTTCTGCAGAAGCGCAGGTTCGCACGTTCTCGCGCGCGCAATCGACAATGGTTGACCTGGCTTTGGCAGCCGTCACGGATGTTAGCAGAGCACGGTTTTTAGTAATGCACACCGACGCGCCGCCGTTGGCGGAGGGAGTCATGGAGCAGTTGCGCGCGCGCCTCAACGGCGTGCAACCGCGCCTGCTCGACATCCTCGAGGCGGGTCCGGTGATCGCAACGCATGCCGGCCCGGGTGCCGTCGGTATCTGCGTTGCGCAAGATATATAAGGAGGACACGGATGGCAACCACGATCGTAACCGACAGCGGATGCGATCTCTCGCGTAGCGAGGCGGACAAACTCGGCATCGAAATCGTGCCGGTCTGGATCCTATTCGGCGAAGAGCGCTATCGCGACGGCATCGACATCGATCGTAAGACGTTTTTCGCACGCATGAAAGCGGGCGAGATCCCAAAGACCGAGCCGGCGACCGAGCAAGAGTTTCGCGAAACCTTCGCGCGCATTGTTGCGAAAGGCAACGAAGCGGTCATGATTGCGCTCTCGTCGCAAATTTCCGAAAACTACGCGCGTGCTTCCAGCGCTGCCAAAGAGTTCGGCGGCAAAGTGGTCGTCGTCGATTCGCGCGGTGCATCCGGCATGGAAGCGTTGCTCGCCGTGTACGCCAAGGAACTCGCAGACGCGGGCGCAACGACCGCCGATATCGCGAAGAAGGTCGATCCGCGCACGCTCAAGTACGCGGTGTACTTTGCCGTCCCCGATCTCACCGTGCTGGGGCGCAGCGGGCGACTGCCCAAAGCGGTGGTCGCGCTCGGCTCGATGCTCAATGTCAGCCTCGTCCTCAAGATGAACGAGCAAGGCGCGATCGGTCCCGCCGGCCAGAGTTTCTCGTTCGACAAAACCGTCGATATCATGGTCGATGCGGTCGTGCGCAGCATCGAACGCTCGCCGAAGGCCCGGATCGCCTTCGGGCACATCGAAACACCTGAGGTGCTTGCGAATGCGCGCAAATCGCTCGAGGCTAAGCTTGGGCATCCGCCGGCGCAAGAGCTCGTGCACGAAGGTTCGCTGACGGTCGCGGCGCACATGGGACCCGGCGCGATCGGTATTTTCGCCATCGTTCCGTAAAGGGGCTGATGCAACTCGGAATCTACGTCCATCTGCCGTTCTGTCCGTACATCTGCCCGTATTGCGATTTTGCGAAGTGGCCGGTGCGACGCTCGCGCGCGTCGGCATACATGCAGGCGCTGCAAGCCGAGATCCTCGCCGCGCACAGTGAGCCGGCGGCGACGATCTTTTACGGCGGCGGGACGCCGAACGCATATGACGCCTACGAGATCGGCGCGCTCACACGGTTGCTGCGCGATCACTTTCCGAGTCCCCGCGCCGCGCACGAGATCTCGATCGAAGTCAATCCCGAGCTCGTCCGCGAGGGCGATTTCGCACACTACGTTGCAAGCGGCATCAACCGGCTCTCGATCGGCGCGCAGTCGTTTGTCGAGCCCGAAATTGCCGCACTTGGCCGAAAGCACACGCCGCAACAAGTCGAACGGGTCGTGGAGCTCGCGCGCGCTGCCGGTATTGCGTCGGTATCGATCGATCTGATCTTTGCCATTCCGGGACAAACGGCCGGGAGTTGGTCGCGCTCGCTTGATAGCGCGATCGCTCTCGGCGTCGATCACGTTTCCACCTACGGATTGACGATCGAAGCGGGGACGCCGTTTGAACGCTGGCACGAGCGTGAGCCCGGTGCGTTTGCCGGCGACGATCTCGAAGCCGAGCTCTACGGTATGGCAATCGATCGCCTGGAACGGGCGGGATACGAACACTACGAGATCAGCAATTTCGCGCGCCCGGATCATCGCTGCGCGCACAACGAGCAGTACTGGCGAAATGGGGAATATCTGGGATTCGGCGTCAGCGCCGCGTCATACCGCGGTGGCGAGCGCCGCGTGCATACGCGCGAACTCGACGTGTATCTGGCTGCGGCGGGCGCGGGTGGTCCCATTCCCGGCGAGGCCGAGCGGCTCACGGGAATCAAGGCGGTCGGTGAGGCGGTGATGATTGCATTACGCACCGCGCAAGGGGTTGCGCTGCAAGAGTTCAAAGAGCGCTACGGCGTCGACGTTGCCGAGCGGTACGCTCCCGTCGTCGCACGGTACGAAAGCGATGGGCTGCTGGAGCGCCGCGACGATCGCATCGTGCTGACGAGGCGGGGACGCTTTCTCGCCAACGACGTGTGCGGAGCGTTTGTTACATTCGAATGAGTACAGGCAATCTCTCGACGGCGGTACTCCGCACGATCTTCGCGATCGTCTTCTTTATCACGGGCTTCTTGCTCGGCCGTGAACTCTACGTCAACGTCTTGTCACTGCACTTTGCAAGCGAAGCGCTGCAGTGGACGATGCTCATCCTTTCGCCCGTGGTCTGCGCCGTCATCGGCGTTCTGCTCGCGCCGCTCGCGCAGTCATTCTTTGAAGACGAGCTCAACCTCGTCGAGCGCGCGATCGAGCGTCTCGCCCCGGCCGAGCTTGCCGGCGGCGCGATCGGCCTGCTCGTTGGTCTAGGTACGGCCCTGCTCATCAAGAGCATCCTGTTTGAATTCATTTCGATTACCGGTCGCGCCGGGAGTTATCTAGCGATCTTGTTGTATTTGATCGTTACGATTTTCTTTGCATACCTCGGCGCCCGGGTCGGTGCGAAGACGCGCTTCGTGCCGCTGGTAGCGAAGGACGGCGGCATGCACGGCAGCGCGAAAGTCGTCGATACCTCGGTTATCGTCGACGGCCGGATCGTCGAGATCGTGCAGAGCGGCTTTATCGAAGGCCCGTTGATCGTGCCGCGCTTCGTGCTGCGCGAGCTTCAAGCGATCGCCGATTCCGAAGACCCGCAGCGCCGTACTCGCGGCCGGCGCGGACTCGAGGCGCTGACGAAGTTACAAGAACTGCACGCAA
>PMUE01000259.1 GCA_003167055.1 Vulcanimicrobiota bacterium
GTGGTGGTCGGTCCCGCAGACGCCCGCCTTCTCGACCCGGATCAGGACGTCGGTGGGTCCGATCGTGGGGATCGGCGCGTCGATGAGCGTGAACCCCGGTTCGGGCCGCAGTTTCGCGAGGGCTTTCATCGTGGATGCCATGTCGGCCACCCTCATTATACGAAAACGGGGCCCGCGCCTTGCGCGCGAGCCCCGTCCTCTTGGTGTCTAACCGACGTGCGACTAAAAGTCGTATTCGGCTTGATACCGTCCGTACTTGAACAGACCCGCGATCGGTTCGCCCGGAGGGGCGAAGTTCGTCGCTGAGCGGCTGAACTGGCGGACGCGGAACGAGAAGCCCTTGTAGAGTCCCGTCTTCGGTACTTTGCTAAAGAAGTACTGAACATCGAAGCCCGTGCTGTTGGTTGACGTCGCGTAGCCGGGGTTCGAATAGTCGTACCACTCTTGGTCGACGATCGCGACGAACTGCCTGTCGTCCGACGTGAACGTCGCCGCAACCTTGACCGAGCTGCCCGGGCTACGACGATCAACCATACCTTGCGTACCACCGGTCGTGAACAGCGGGTCCGCCGCATACGAATCGGTGTACGGGCTGGCGATGCCGCCGTAGTAGATGTTGGCACGACCGCCGCCCAAATTGGTGCATTGCGCCGTACCGGCACTTCCGCCCGGCAGGAAGTACGGGAATGTTGCTTCCTTGTAGGAACTGGTCGGCGTGATTTGGTGGGTATTCACGTTACACGCATAGCCGGCCGGCAGCGTGATCGTATCGGTACGAACCGGAATCGAATCGAAACCGGCGCTGAGGAGCACGTTGGTCAGCGGATAGAAGCCGGCTTGCAGACCGAAGACCGTGGCATCGATCTTGCCGAGTAGATCGCTTGAGGGAGCGCTCTCGTCGCCCGCCTGAAGCGCTACGTACGGACGCAGTTTGCTCGGACCCAACGGCAGCGTGGCGTTGAGCCACCAGAGGTTGGCGATGTTGTTGAAGCCGTAGTAGTAGAGGTTGGCCGTCAAGGGAAGCGACGTCGGACCGACGTAGCCGAGGCGGCCGTAGATGAAGCCGTTGTTGTTCAGCGGCGTCTCCGTCGGATCGTACACGGTGGTCGGCAGCGCGTTCGCGCCCGAGTAAGTGTAGCCGCCGGGATTGACGACGGTGAGCAGCGTGCCGTGATCGAAGTTCGAACACGTGCGGCACTCCCACTGCCAGTAGTCGGCGCCTTCGATGGTCCAGTTCGGGGTGAGCCTGTACGACAGATCGGCGCCTTGGAACGAGATCGGCTTTAGGCGCGTGTCGGCCGCGGTTGCCCACGGTGTGGTGATCACTTGATCGCCACCCTTGAAGTAGAGCCCGTTGGCGTTGTACGCAGCGTACGCTTCATACAGCGTGCTCATCTCGAATCCCGGCAGCGTGTCGTCGGGATTGAGGCCCGGCGGAACGCTCTTGGTGCCGCACGGTCCCGGCAACGCCGAGCTGTGCGTGGTCGGATCCGAGCATTGATTGAACGGATTGGCGTACACATACGAACCGCCGACATAAAAGCCGGACTGTTCGAACTTGTAGTCGGCGTGCAGACCGATCGCATTGCTTTCCGTTGATTGGTTGGCTTTGCCGCCCGGGCCGCTTGGGACATTATAGCCGCTATATGCGTTTTGACGCGTAAAGTCGTAAGCGCGAACGTAGCCGCGATACGTAAATGGGTTCGGCGAAGCTGTCGGAGCAGGCGAAGCCTGCGCGAGTAACTTCGGCGCTGGTGTTGCCGTTGTTTCCGCCAGCGCAAAAGTCGTTGCCGCCAAAACCATCGCCGCCGCAGTCAGACCGACGCGCGCGAGTTTGGTTAACACGTGAGAAATGCTCCCTATCAAAAGAGTGGAACGGGTAACGGCCCCATGCTACCTGGACAAAATTAAGGCCCATTTAACCTGGCCTTAAGCGCCCGCGGGGGCCCCTCGGGATGTATCGGCCACGTTCGAGCGATCGTTAGGAAACGGGGGGCGATGTGTACGAAGGCACATGAGCAAGCTCGTTGACGACACGAGCGCCGAACGGACTAGCCGTAGCGGCCCGTAATATAATCCTCGGTGCGCTTATCCCGAGGCTTCGTGAAGATCGCGGACGTCGGTTCAGACTCGATCAGTTCGCCCATGAGGAAAAAGGTCGTAAAGTCGCTGATACGCGCGGCCTGCTGCATCGAATGAGTGACGATGATCACCGTGTATTCTTTCTTCAACTCTTCGATCAGGTCTTCGATCTTGCTCGTCGCGATCGGATCGAGCGCGGATGCCGGCTCGTCCATCAGGATCACTTCCGGATCGACGGCAAGGCAGCGCGCGATGCACAGACGCTGCTGCTGACCTCCCGAAAGTTCGAGTGCCGACCGATCGAGACGGTCTTTGACCTCGTCCCAAAGCGCTGCGCCGCGCAGGCCCTTCTCGCAAATCTCCATCAGCGTCTTGCGATTGCGCTCGCCATGAATCTTCGGGCCGTACACGACGTTTTCGAAAATCGTTTTTGGGAACGGATTCGGTCGTTGAAACACCATGCCGATGCGATGACGGACGGTAACCGGATCGATATTGCTTGCGTAGATATCCTCGCCATCGAGCAACACATGCCCGGTAACGCGCGCATCGGGCGTGAGGTCGTGCATGCGGTTGAGCGCGCGAAGGAACGTCGACTTCCCGCAGCCCGAGGGTCCGATCAGCGCTTGTACGCAATGGTCGGGAACGCTGAGGTTTGCATTCTTGATCGCTTGGAAGTTGCCGTAGTAAACGTCGACGTCGCGCGCTTCAAGCTTGGTAGAAGGCGGAGCGCTCGTCAATTCCGGATTTGTGGCGATCATGGGCGTTGTATGTTCGTCCAGGTTCCTTTGCGACACTCCTTAACTACTGATTAAGGCGTATTAAGATAAACGCCCTCGGCAAGCGTCGCCGCGGGCGTAACGTCGGGAAACACGTCGACGTACCACTCTCGGACGTCCTGCAGCGTGAGACTGCGACAGTACTCGTCGAGAAAGGCCAGGACTTGGCGGCGCATCTTGCGCTCCTCCACCTCAGGACACTTCGAACGCGACATGGTTCTACGGTAGGGCACGCAGATTAGGCGGCCCTTATCGCGTCTTTAAGACCGAGGGCCTACTCTCATGATCGGCAGCCGTACCGTGAAAAGGGTCCCGCTCCCCAGCATCGATTCGGTCGCGACCGTTCCCCCGTGCGCGTCGATGATGCCCTTGACAATCGCAAGCCCCAGCCCAGCTCCGCCGCTCTCGCGCGTACGCGAGCGATCAACGACGTAGAAGCGCTCGAAGATATGCGGAATGTCGCGGTACGGGATGCCGACCCCGGTATCGCGCACCCGCATGATCGCGTCGTTCCCGTTCGCATCGAGCTCGAGTGTCACGTGCCCGCCTGACGGCGTGTGCCGAATTGCATTGTCGATCAGATTGACGAAGACTTGTGAGAGGCGATCGGGATCGGCTTCCACCGAAACCGGACGCATCGCGCGTAACTCAAGGCGTACGCCCTTGTTTACCGCTTGCGGCTCGAACGAGGCTACGATGGGATGCGCGACCTCTTCGAGGTCGATTTCACGCAGATTCAAACGGAGCTGGCCCGATTCTGCCCGCGCTTGCTCGAGCAATTGCTGTACGAGAGACGCGAGCCGATCGACCTGCGCCAGCACCTGTGGGAGAAACAGATCGGCCGCTTCATCGTCGGGCGATTCGACGACCGTTTCGAGCATCAGTTTGATCGACGAGAGCGGTGTGCGCAACTCGTGCGAGATGTTGGTGAGAAACTCGCGGCTCGCGCGCAAAAGGCGCGCAACGTCGGTTTGATCGTCGGCAAAAACCGCGACTCCGCCGCTGTCGCCTTCACCGATTGGGTAGATCGAAACGCCATAGGTACGCCGTTGCGTGGCGCTGGCAACAGTAACCGGCGCGACCGACGCTTCACCCATCAGCGCGTCGTCGATACGCCGCTCCAGTTCGACGTTGGGAATCGATGTGATGACATGCGACCCAATCGCGCGCGCTGGATCGAAGTCGAAAATTATCCCCGCCGCCCGATTGGCAAAACGGATGCGCGCGTGACGATCGACGAACACGACGCCGAGCGGGAGCGCCGCGACAAGCCGCGCAAAATCGGCTTGGCTCTGCGAGTGCTGGTCGATATGGGCCGGCTCGAGCGGAATCGGCTCGGGCGTGCGGCGCGCACGCGCCAACAAAAATCCTATCAGCGTCCCGATGACGAGCGCTGCTACGATCAGCAGAACGACGCTGAGCATGGCTCTACGACTTGAACATGTAGCCGCGCGAACGCACCGTAATGATGTGGCGCGGATTACGCGAATCTTCTTCGATCTTTTCCCGGAGCCAGCGAATATGCACGCTGACCGTTTGCTGCTCGCCTTCGAAGTCGTAGCCCCAAACCTTGTCGAGCAACGTCTGACGGGTGACGACGCGTCCGTTGTTCTCCATCAAAACGCGCAGCAGCGCAAATTCCTTCGGTGCGAGCGCGACGTCTTTGCCGCGCACAGTCAACTGCTGGCGGGAAGGATCGAGCACGATTTGGCCGAGCGAGATCGCTTCTTCGTGTCCGCCCTGAATCGGCGTTTGCCGGCGCAACCGAGCCTTGACGCGCGCGAGAAACTCGTGGAGCGCGAAAGGCTTGGTGACGTAATCGTCGGCGCCGAGTTCGAGCGCGAGCACCTTGTCGATCTCTTGGTCCTTGGCCGTGAGCATGATGATCGGCACGGATGAGAATTTCCGAATTTCTTTGCATGCCTCGACACCGTCGAGCACGGGAAGCATGATATCAAGCACTACGAGATCGGGCGACTCGCGTTGCGCCATAGCGACAGCGCTGCGCCCGTCGCTCGCCGTCACCACCGTGTAGCCGCTACGCTCCAGGTTGAAACGCAGTGTCTGCAAGATCGCGGACTCGTCATCAACGACCAGAATCTTCTTGTTGAAGTCCGGACTCTTGACGAACGTTCCACGCGATGGCTTAGTCTCCAGCGGTCCGTTCATACGATTTGGCGATCGCGCTGTAATCGAGCGCGCCGTCTCCTTCTGCCGAACAGGCAGTATACAGTTGGTAGGCTAGTCCCGTAAGTGGCATCGCGTACTTGGTGGCGCGCGCCGCGTCGAGTGCCGCCGCGACGTCTTTCCGCAGCAGATCCATGGCAAAGCCGCCGGTGAAGGTTCCGCTGAGCCACGTCTTGGGCAGCCATTGGTCAAGCAGGTAGTTGGAACCCGTCGCCGTTGCAAGAACTTTTCGAACCTGGTCCAAATCCGCCCCGGCCCGGCGAGCGAAGACCAAGGCTTCTGCGTTCGCGATCATCACGCTGGCGATGATGACCTGGTTGACGAGCTTCACCGTCTCGCCCATTCCAATGCCGCCAAGCAACGTCGGCGTACCCATTGCCTTGAGCACCGGTTCAACCCGCTCGAATACGGCCGGCTTCGCACCGACCATGATCGTGAGCGTGCCCGAAGCCGCTCGTGTGGGACCGCCGCTCACGGGTGCATCCACGAAGTCAACGCCCGAGCCCGCCAACCGCTCGCCGAAACGCTGTGAGGCGATCGGCGAGATCGTCGACATGTCGATCGCGACGCTGCCTGACTTCAGGCCCTTGGCCGCGCCGTTGTCGCCGAAGAGCACTTCTTCAACTTGGGGTGCATCGGGGACGCAGGTGATGAGAATGCTGCTCGCCGCCGCCACCGCGGGTGGATCGGCCACCGCTTTTGCGCCGTCGGCCACGAGACGCTCGAGCGGCTCACGGTTGCGATGAGCAGCGATCGTGACGGGGAATCCGGCCTTGAGCAGCGAGCGAACCATCGGTTCACCCATCGCGCCGAGACCGAGAAAGCCTAGCGAAGGACGTGCATCCACTACCGCCGCGTAGTTTTACAGGCACGGCCTCGCTCCTGGCCGAAGCGGCTGCCATGAGCATAGCAACTCCCGCCGTCCGTCGCCCGACGTTCGATCAACTCAATCTTTCAACGGGCAAACGCGCGCGTCTCCATCACTTGATGTACGAGCACGGGCCGGCCAACGGCACGCTGATGATTTTGCCGATCGATCAGGGTCTGGAGCACGGACCGATCGATTTCTTCGACAATCCCGACTCGATCGACACTGATTGGATCTATCGTCTCGCGGTAGAGGGCAACTTCTCGGGAATTGCGTTGCATATCGGCCTCGCCGAGAAGTATCACAAGCACTACGCCGGCCGCGTGCCGCTGGTCCTCAAAATCAACGGCAAAACGAACATCCCGCCCGATGACGAGGCCTTCTCATCGCTTACCTCATCGGTTGAGGACGCGGTGCGTCTCGGTGCCGACGCCGTCGGCTACACGCTGTTCGTCGGCAGCCCGTCGCAAGACGTCGACATCGCGCAGTGCAACGAGGTCCGCCGCGAGTGCGAACGCTACGGCATGCCGCTGATCATCTGGGCGTATCCGCGCGGCTCGGCGATGAAAGCGAAAGGCGGCATCGACTCGCTCTACGCCGTCGACTACGCTGCGCGTGTTGCCTGCGAGATGGGCTGCGACATCGTCAAACTCAANNAACTCAACGAACCGAAGTGGGACCCCGCCACCGCCGACAAGCTCCCGAAGCCGTACAACACACTGCAATTCACCGACGTCGAAGGCTTGCGCAAAGTCGTCAAATCCGCGGGCCGCACGTTAGTACTAGTTTCCGGCGGCAGCAAGATGGGCGACGAAGATACGATAAATAAAGCACATGCCGCCATGGAAGCCGGCTGCGTCGGCTTGATCTTCGGCAGAAATATGTGGCAGCGCAAATGGGACCAAGCTCTGATCATGAGTTCCCGCATGCACGACGTCCTGAAGACATACGGCCAGGACGAAGGCTGATTGTCGTAGGCCCGGCTCGCGCCGATCAGGTAGGATGGGGTTGCAATGATCCAGGCGGCAAGCGACGAGTCCATTGAGGCCAGAGTCAATCGGGCGATCGATAAGGTCAGACCGTTGATTCAGCGCGACGGCGGCGAGGTTTGGCTCATCCGAGTTGATGGGTCGACGGCCTACGTCCAGATGCTCGGTGCCTGTGGCGGCTGCCCGGCCTCAAATGTGACGCTCAAGGGCGCGATCGAGGCCGTGGTGACGGCTGACGTCCCCGAAGTAACGGCAGTTCTCCAGGTTTAGGGGCTAAGTACCTACTTGGCGCAGTGGCTGCAGTAGTAGCTGACCGCGCCGCCGTGGACTTGCGGCACCATGTGTTCGCGCGAGCCCCGGCGTCCACAGTTTGTGCACGAATATGTTGCGCCGATCGCCGGGACGGTCGCAGCTTCGTGGCGTTTGGCCAGCCAGACCGCGAGGTAGATGACGATACCGAGCACGAGCGGAGCCCATGCAAAAACGTCCCGGAGCGCATCTTGCGAAACCACTGGATTCATAACGGATTCCCTTCATTCGCACGACCGCCGCAAGAGCCCTCGGAGCCGGGACAGAAGCTCACGCAATGAACCGAGAGGGGTCGCTTCGCGAAGGGCTCATCGCCCATCTCGAGCGCACCCGCGTCCTGCGCGATCCGCACATCGCCGCTGCACTGCGCGCCGTCGACCGTCATCGGTTCGTTCCCACGACCGAGGTCGAAGAGGCGTACGAAGACAAAGCGCTCGCGATCAAGGAACGCGACGGATCCGTTATCTCGTCGATCTCCCAGCCCTCGATGATCGTGCACATGCTCGCGCTCCTCGACGTTCACGCGGGCAATCACGTCCTCGAGATCGGCACCGGCAGCGGCTACAACGCGGCGCTGCTTGCCCAACTTGCGGGCGCAGGGAACGTGGTCAGCGTGGAACTCGAGCGCGACCTGATCGAGAGCGCGCGCGCCGCGCTCGACGAGCAGGGCTTTGCGCGGGTGATGCTCGTACACGCCGGAGATCTTGCGCGCGTACATCGCCTGTTCGACCGCATCATCGTAACCGCACGGTCTCACGACATCGATCCTGATTGGTGGCGCCTCCTTACGCCGGGCGGACGGATCGTCGTTCCGCTCGACATCGGCTACGGCGGCGAACGCGCGATTGGTTTTGTTCGCGAGGGCGATCGCTTGCACAGCATCGGCTCGTATGCGTGCGCGTTTGTTGAACTGCGTGGCGAAAAGGACGAGACCGATCCGGCGATGTTCTTTCGAACACGCAGTGCGCGCTACGACCGGGAGCCTGGGGCAAACACGCCGCTCGACGTTGTTGCAGTCGAGCGGCTCAACGCCGATGCGTCGTTACTGGAAGGGGCGGATGCGGTGGTCGCTCGCCCTCACACCTTGTTCGCGGTTACGCGGGCTTTTTGAAATAGTCCGCATTGATTGCGACGAAGTTCTGCCACTTCTCCGGAATGTCGGAATCGGCGAAGATCGCCTCAACCGGGCACGCCGAAACGCAGGCGCCGCAATCGATGCAGACTTCGGGATCGATGAAGAGCATATCGTCGCTGTCGCCGCCATGGATGCAGTCGACCGGGCAGACGTCAACGCACGATTTGTCCTTGGTTCCGATGCACGGCTCGGTGATGATATACGCCATAACACGCGGATATTTGGCAACCGCCGGAGCCGGTGCCTGCTATACCATCGAGCGCCTTCCGGAAAGCGCGCGCATGATCCAGAGCAGTACGACCGCGCCGATGACCGCGCAGACGAAGCTCCCGAGATTGAAGCCGGTTATGCCGGCATGGCCGAAGAGCGAGAAGATCCAGCCGCCGAGAAGGGCTCCGACAATTCCTACAATCAGGTCGCCGAGGATGCCGCCAGGGCCCTCGCCCGGAACGATCCAGCGTGCTACGAAGCCGACGATGATACCGAAGACGATCCAGAGTAAAATGCCCATTGTTTGCCTCCCTTGTGCTTTCACAGGTTCCCCCGAGCACTCATTGCGAAACCCTACTGGGCCTCGTTAGGAACAACATGAAGAAAATTCTCGCCCTGGTTGCCGTGCTGCTCGTTGCAACGATCTCCGCAGCTCCCGCCGCAACCGTTACGCGTATCACGGTCAGCGGAGAAGGCACGGTCGCGGTGGTGCCCGACCAAGCGACGGTACGCGCATCGGTCGTCACCAACGCGGAAAATGCCGAGGATGCGGTTTCGCAAAATAACGTTATCTACGCGCGTCTCGTCGACGCCACCGTCGCCACCGGCGTCGCGCGCGACGATATCACGCTTGCGTACTACAACATCAACTATATTCCGCGCCCGAAGCCCGCGCCCAATGAAGTCGCGCCGACGGGTCCCTTCGGCTACGTCGTCTCGCGCTCGTTCGATGTGAAGGTGCGCAACGTCGGCAAGAGCGGGGCCGTCGTCGATGCCTTGACCAAAGCCGGTGTGACCAACGTCGAGAGCGTGAACTTCGGCTTGGCCGATTCGTCGCACGCGCGCGGCGTCGCCACGACCAAGGCGATGGCCGACGCGCGCGAAAAAGCCGGGGAGATCGCGAGCGCCGCCGGGCTTCATATCGTCGGGATCGAGGAGATCTCAAATGGCGCCGCTGTTCGCTTCCCGGCACCGATGATGAAGGCGATGGCGGTGAGCGAGGCCGCACCCACCGTCTTTGACAGCGGCAACGTCAATGTGACCGCCGATCTGACGGTCGTTTTCCTCGCACAGCCTTGATGATCCGAAACGTCTTGGGGCCTGGAGAGTAGAGGAAGGCATGAACACCACCTGCGAGTCTTGCCGCCGCCGGCCGTCTACGTCGGTCGTCGGACAGCGAGCGCTCTGCACCGCCTGCGCGCAGCGCAGCGCGGCGACCGGCGCGTTGCCGTATCTCGGCGCGGCGCTCGCCGCGGCCGGACTCATTGCCGGCGGCGCGATGCTGATCGAAAACCGCGACGAGATCACGCGCCGCCTCTCGATTACCGGCGGTACGCCGACGCTGCAATCCTTCTCGCGTGACCTTACCGAACTGGCCCGCGCCGGCAAACTCGATCCGGTGGTCGGGCGCGAGGACGAGATCGAACGCTTGGTCTCGATTCTGGCGCGGCGCAGCAAGAACAATCCCGTGCTCGTCGGCGAACCCGGCGTCGGCNNTCGCGCAGCGCATCGTCGCCGGCAACGTGCCGACGTCGCTGCGCAATAAGCGCGTGCTCGCGCTTTCGCTTGGACCATTGGTTGCCGGAACGAAGTATCGCGGTGAATTCGAAGGCCGCGTGAAGCGCATTCTCGACGAGGTCAAACGCAGCGCGCGCGACGTCGTGCTCTTCATCGACGAG
>PMUE01000391.1 GCA_003167055.1 Vulcanimicrobiota bacterium
AACGACGCCTGCGTTCTCGAAGAACGGCCCGACGTCTACGCATCGATCTTCCGCTTCGACGGTCAAGTCAGCGTCTTTCATTATGAAGGCGGCCCGTGCTATCGCTGTCTGTATCCCGATGCCCCGCCGCCGGGCAGCGTTCCAACCTGCGCCGAAGGCGGTGTCCTCGGTGCGCTGGCCGGCATCGTCGGGACGTGGCAAGCCAATGAAGTGCTCAAGCTGCTGCTGCGTATCGGAGAACCGCTCGCCGGACGGCTGCTCTTAATCGAGAGTTTGAGCGCGCGCACGCGCGAGGTGCGCTTCGATCGCGATCCGCGCTGCGCGGTGTGCGGCGATCGGCCGACGATTACCGATGCAGTCGAGCATGACGTCGACGATCTTCGCGACGAAGGCGATCTCGAACCAGCGGATTTGGACGACGCGCTGACCGGCGCGATCTTGCTCGACGTGCGCGAAGCGCACGAAGCCGCGCTCGGGCTCGTCGATGGGGCGCTGCACGTCCCGGCATCACAACTCGAAGCCCGGTTGCATGAACTCGATAGCGCACGCCGCTACATCGTCGCCTGCCGAGTAGGCGCCAAGTCCCTTTGGGCGACGCGTCGCTTGCGCGACGCAGGCTTCACCCGGGTTCGCCACTTGCGCGGTGGCTTGCTGGCCTACGCGGCGCTGCACGAATCGTTCGACTTCTTTTGAGGTAGAGTCAACCTATGCAGCACAAACCGTTCGGCGCGACGGGCGTCGCGCTTCCGGTCATCGGTCAGGGAACGTGGGACATGCCCGAGAGCGGCGCGCGTAAAGCCGAGGCGATTCGCGCAATTCGCCGCGGCATCGAGCTTGGGATGACGCACCTCGATACGGCAGAGATGTACGGTTCGGGCGCGGTCGAGCGGCTCTTAGGCGAGGCGATTGCCGGCATCGCGCGTGAAACGATATTCGTCGCGGGCAAAGTGTTGCCGAGCAACGCCACATATAAAGGAACGATCGAGGCCTGCGAGCGCAGCCTGAACAATCTTCGCCTGAAGCACCTCGACCTTTACATGCTGCACTGGCCGAGCAGCGTGCCGCTGCACGAAACAATGCGCGCGCTCGGAGACTTAGTCCATGCAGGCAAGACGCGCTTCGTCGGCGTCAGCAACTTCGACGTCGATGAGATGCTCGAAGCACGCGAAGTGCTCGGCGACATTCCGCTCGCCTGCAATCAGGTGCTCTATCATCTGCGCGAGCGCCGCATCGAGCATCGTTTGATTCCGGCTGCGCGTGCCGCAAACGTTGCGATCGTCGCCTATACCCCGTTCGGCCGCGGTGAATTTCCGCGCGCGTCGAGTCCCGGCGGCGAGGTGCTCGAACGGATCGCGACCAAACACGGCGCAACGCCGCGCCAGGTGATCCTGGCCTTCCTCACGCGCGAGCCGAATGTGTTTACGATCCCCAAAGCCGCCACCGTCGCCCATGTCGAGGAGAACGCCGGTGCGGGCGATCTGCAATTGGATGCGAGTGATGTCGAAGCCATCGACGCCGCATTCCCGGCCGGACGCGCGGGGCCGCTCGCGACGCTGTGATCGTAGCGCCGAATTCGATCAAGGCGCTCGCGGTCGAGCGCGCACGCGCGCTCGGTGCCGGGGACGTGCGCGTCGTCGATGCGCGTGCCGATGCCGAGTCGCGTGAACGCATGCGCGCGTCGTTTGGGCGCGGCGATTTGCGCACATGGGCATACGACGATGCCTACGCGCGCGCCGCCGCCGATCCGCAGGCGATTCTTGCCGGAGCGCGCAGCATTGTCTGCATCGCGGTGCCGTACGCGACCGCGGAGCCGGCGCGGCCACCGCTGCACGGCCGGGTCTCCAACTACGCCTGGTCGCCCGACTATCACTTGCGAATGCGGTCGCTGCTTTCCGCAGTCGCGGGCGAGATCGATCGCGCTGCCGGCGCGCCTGTGACGGCGATCGCGTGCGATACCAAACCGATTGCCGAGCGCGCCTTTGCTGCGCGAGCGGGACTCGGATGGATCGGCAAGCACACGAATCTGATCTCACCGTCGCTCGGATCGTTCGTGTTTCTCGGCGAGATCGTGACGACGCTGGCGTTTGAGCCGGACGCGCCGCTGCGCAAGAGCTGCGGTTCGTGCGCGCGCTGCATCGACGGATGTCCAACTGGAGCCCTGCGGGGCGATTACACGATCGACGCGACACGCTGTATTGCCGATCTCACCCAACGCACCGATCCGATCCCGCGCGAGATGCGCGCGCTCATCGGCGATTGGATATGGGGCTGCGACATCTGTCAGGTGGTCTGTCCACCCACCCGTAACGCCGGCAATCAGGGAAGCGATGCGTTCGTCCCGTTTGACGCGGCCACGGCGGCGCCGGCCCTCACAGAGTTACTCCAGCTTCGCAGCGGAGAATTCAAGCGGCGCTACGCGCGCACGGCCATGGGATGGCGCGGCGCTGCAGTCTTGCGGCGCAATGCCGCGATTGGTCTAGGAAACGCACTCGATCGATCCGCTGTCCCGGCACTCGTGCAAGCGCTCGCAAGCGATCCGCACCCGATGGTGCGCGGCGCAGCTGCCTGGGCACTCGGCCGTATCGCCGCACCGAAGGCACTCGAAGCGTTGCGCGCCCATGCCGTCGTCGAATCCGATTCCGGGGTACAAGAGGAGATAACCGCCGCACTACTATGAAACTCGCCATCATTCTGCTCGCCGATCTGCTCGCACGCATGATCGGCCTCAACCCCGACCTGCACAGCTACTCCGCTACGATGCACGCGCACGTCGCGCTCGAGTCGTTTCCGTTTCTCTCAACCGATGTCGTCGCGACGTACTATCACAAGGACCCCGATCTCAACAAGATTGCGGTCACGAGCGGCATGCCCGCCGTCGCGCAGGGATTCTCGCAGCTTTTCCCACGCATCGAGCCGCCGGCGCGATGGGACGTGCTGTATTCGGTCACCCAGACGGGCGACGACGGCCATACCACGACCTTCACGCTTGTCCCGCGTGAGGCCGGCACCATCAGCAAGATCACGGTGACGGTTGACGACGGGACGGCCACGATCCGTGCGGAGCGTTGGGATTACTCCAACGGCGGCTGGGCGTCCATGGACAACCGTTACAGCGTAATACAAGGGAATACGCTGGTCACGTCGCAGACCGGCCATGTGGCAGAGCCGAATTATACCGGTGACGTCACGACCACCCTCTCGGGCTACCAATTGAATCCGAACTTGCCCGACTCGCTGTTCACGCAGTAACAAACCTCTATGATAACCACGGTCGACCTCACGCGCGAGTCTCTGTCGGACGCCTTCAACCGGCCGATCACCTATCTACGCGTCTCGGTCACCGACAAGTGCAACCTGCGTTGCGTCTACTGCATGCCCGAATCAGGGCTTACGTGGCTGCGTCGCGACGAAGTGCTGAGCTACGAAGAGATCGTTGAGATCGTGCGCGCGGCGGCGCGCGTCGGTGTTCGTACAATTCGTTTGACCGGTGGTGAGCCGCTGGTGCGCCGCGACCTGCACCGCTTGGTCGCCGGCATCAATGCGATCGACGGGATCGACGATATCGCGCTCTCGACCAACGCCGTATTGTTAGAAGAGCAGCTCGACGCGCTGGTTGCGGCCGGACTGCGCCGCGTGAACATTTCGCTCGACACGCTTCGCCCGGATCGCTTCGAGCGCATCGCGCGTCGCCCGGGGCTCGACGGCGTGCTGCGAGGGATTGACGCCGCGGTCGCGGCCGGCCTTGGACCAGTGAAGCTGAACTGCGTGGTCATGCGCGGTCAAAACGACGACGAGATCGGCGAGTTTGCGCAACTGACACGCGAGCGCGCTGTCTACGTTCGATTCATCGAGGTGATGCCGGTCCACGAGAATCTCGAACTGCAGCGCAACGCGTACGTCTCGTCTGACGAAATCCTCGAACGTGTCGCCGCGGTCGACCGCATCGAACCGGTACCGGGACCGCCGGGCAACGGGCCCGCTCGTTACTTCGCCTTTCCCGGCGCCCTGGGCGCGGTCGGGGTGATCAGTCCGCTTTCGCACGATTACTGCGAGCGCTGCAATCGCGTTCGGCTGACCGCCGACGGCCGGCTCCGTCTCTGCCTGTTCGGCGACCAGCACGTCGACTTGCGCACGCCGCTGCGAGCGGGGGCCTCGACCGCCGAGATCGCCGGCCTGCTCACGGCAAGTATGGCGATCAAGCCCGAGCGCCATCACCTCCGCCTAGGCGAAGCCAGTTCGAGGATGCGAGCCTTTTCCGAGATAGGCGGCTGAGTCACAGCCCCCGCCATGGCGCCGTTGTACGACAAAGGGGGACCAGACGGCATGGAGGAGGTCTACCTCACCACGCAATCGGCGGCCGGCGTACAGCTTCGGATCGAAGCGCTTGTGCGCGAATATCAGACGAAGCTGGCGCGTTATCTTCGGCGCATGGTCGGCGACAGCGAGCTCGCGCTCGATTTGACGCAGGACGTGTTCCTTGCGGCCTTTCGAACGCTGCAGCGGGATCCGGAACGACCGCTGACCGCGGGGTGGCTCTACAAGACCGCGACCAACGGTGCGATCTCGCACCTACGGCGCCGCAAGATCATCCGCATGCTGCCGCTCGATCGCGAAAGCGACGACCGGTCGTGGCGGATCGACGAACGCAGCGCCGCATCGGTCGACCTGCAGGCAGCAATTTCGAAATTGCCGCCGGAGCAGGCCGCAGCGGTCCTGCTAACCAGCTATGCCGGCTACTCTTCCAATGAGGCCGCAACGATTCTCGGAACCTCGCCCGACGCCGTTCGACAACGCGTCTGCCGAGCGATGAAGATCCTGCGGTCGGTGATGACGGAGCAATCGTGACCCAGAACTGTTCGCGTGTGGAAAGCCTCGCCGGAGCGATCGCGCTCGGCGAAGCGAGTGAAGCAGAACGCGAAGAATATCGTCAGCACATCGCGTCGTGCGCGGTGTGTCTGCGCGCGCTCGGCGGCGAGCGTGAGATCGAACGCGTGATGGCCGCCGTTTCGAAGGCGCGCGACGCCGAAACCTGGGAGCCGCTGCCGCGGCGTCTCGGTGAACGCTCGCGCGGTCGCTTCTGGCGCACCGGCGCGGCAGTGCTCGCAACCGCGCTCGCGGTTTCGTTCGGGGTACACGCTCTGGTGGCTGCCGTCCTACGTCCGCCCGCGCTCGAACCGAAGACCGAGAACGTTGCGCAAACAANNGCTCGAGAAGCGCGTCCCGGTGGTCGCACCGAAATCGCAGGCGCCTGTCGTCGCGAAAGCAACGCCGGCTCCGCGCAGCATGGTGGTCGTACACAACGTCCTGGAACGCCGCGGCAGCGCGGTGACGCAGACCACGACGCAAACAACCGAGGTCGCGGAAGCGCCCGTTCCGCAAGTGACGGCGCCCGCGTCGAACGTCCCGATTTGGCGCCGTGATGAAGCGATGCCGTTGCAGCATGTCGCGCAAGCGCCGGCAACGACCGTGCCGATCCTCGCCGGTCATGCGGAGTCGATTGCCGTCGCGCCATTGACGACCATTCGAGACGTCGTTCCGATCGGCGGCGACGCAGCGATCAAACCGCGTCCCGCGCCGATTGCTTACGCAGAGAACGCGCAAGGTACGACGGCCTTCGAAGTGCTTGTCGATGAACGGGGTATGCCCGCGAAGTGTACGATTACCAAATCGTCCGGCTATCTTGCACTCGACGTGTCGGTTTGTAAGGCTGCGATGGCGGCGCGCTATTCGCCGCGCCTGGTCAACGGCANNCGATCGACTTGCGGAAGAAGGCAAGCATCTTGTCGGCTTCGGGCATGATGCGAAACTCTTCGAAGCCCCAGCTCTTGGCTTGGTTGATGCCGCGCGTGTTCTGCATCGAGATCAGAAAGGTGAGTGTCTTCACCTTGCGCTTTATCGCCAGGCGCTGCACTTCGCCGACCAGCTCGTTGCCGATTTCGGGTGGCGCGTTGGGCTTCACGCGTAAGCTCTCCATCATCGCGACATCCATCCCGTTGGCGGCCTCGGGATCGTCATAGCCCGGGGGCAACTTAAACACGAGTTGCACCATACCCAGGAGTCCGCTCTGATCTTCGGCGATCAGGATCGCGCGCCGGCCGGCTTTTTGTTCGCCCAGGCACATGGTCATGCGCGTCGTCCAGCTTTCACGTGCCGAGGGCGCGCCGGTAAGCACGCCTTCCTTCGTAAGGCGATCCACGTCGTTCTGTTGAGCAAACCGCAGGAAGATCTTTCGGGCCACGTCGCCTTTCGATTCCCCAAGTGGGGAGAACGGGCGCCCTCAGACGAAACGCCCGCCAGCAATGCACACCCGCCGACGCCTCGTATTCGCTAGTGCCGTCTTAATTCTTACGGGACTTTTGAATGAGGGCTGTTCGCATCAGCACGCAGCCGTCGCGACCACGGATCGCGGCCGGGGGGCCGCGCTTTTTGCAAAGAACTGCATGGTGTGCCACAACGCGTCGGCGGACGCAATGCGCATCGGCCCGTCGCTGGCAAACGAGGGACACAAGAGAACGCTTGCGCAGATCGTCCGGGCAATAGAAGAACCCGATCCGCCGATGCCCAAGCTCTACCCCGGCACACTTTCCGAGCAAGACGTCTCCGACATTGCAGTTTACGTGAAGACGCTTTAGGTTTGTGGGGTAACCATGGCGGCGCCGTTCATCTATCGCTTCACGCACGACTTGCGTATTGAAGACCACGCCGGTCTAGCGCAGGCTGCCGCGCACGGTGACGTCCTACCCGTCATGATCGTCGATCGAGGGCTCGAAGCGCGGCTGGCACGATCGCCTCGCCGTGCCGCGTTCTTTTGCGCCGCCGTCGCCGCATTGGACGGACTCTT
>PMUE01000315.1 GCA_003167055.1 Vulcanimicrobiota bacterium
CGCCCGCGCTGATCGATGGCTTGGCCGCTGCGGCCGCCGCGCAACTCTCCGGCGCTGCGATGCGCGTGCTGACGATCGTCAACGCCGTCGGATTGGTCGCCTATGCGTTCGCCAGCCTCGCGGTAATTTTTTACGTGGCCTTCGCCAACAACGGGATCAGTTAAACGCTACGGAGCGTTCTCACACTCCGTATGGCGGCAGTTGCAATGATCGTGGGGCGCTGCGTCGGGGTCCGCCACCGCCTGTTCCCGGCAGCGATCGCTGCAATAGAATGCTCCGAGATCCACGTAGCACGTGCACTGCGTGTGATCGCACTTTTGTCCGTCCATGGTACCAGTCTAGCAGCTAGCCCTGCACCATGTAATCGACAATGGACGCCGTCGAGCCGTTCCCGTAGGTGACCGTCCCATTCCCCTGCGCATTGACGGTGAAGGTCGCCACGGCCGTGCCGGTCGCGTTGTTGGTCAGCGTGCCGGTGATGGTTCCGCTGACCGAGCCGGTCATGGTCAGGGTGGCGTTATTGGTCGAGTCCGTCATGGTGAACGAGACGGTCGTCGAGGTGGGCGATTCGGTTCCGGACATCGAGAGCGAGCCGAGCAGATCGCCGGACGGGGAGATCGTCCAGTACGGAAACGTCGCGGCGGCAATCGAAAGCGCGTTCAACGCGCCCTGGTAGGTTGATATCTGCATGTTGACGGTCAGCTGCGTGGACGTTTGCGAACCCGAGAGGCTGACGTTCGCGCCGTCTTCGAGCGAGCTCGAGGCGATATTTGTTGCTGCCGCAACACCGCACGAAAACGAACTCAGCGAGGGGACGTTGCACGCGATACCAGCTTGGCCGAGCGAGACGCCGTTCTCGACGATGCTGCTCGCCAAAATCGAGAGGCCGGTCAGCTCGTCTTGGCTATTTGTGTAAAAGGCGATGGTTGCATTCGCCGTTTCGGTCACCGCACCGGTCGTCGAATAATTCGTTAGCGTAGCCGGCCCGCTTATTTCGGTGCTGGAAGTCTCTGATGCTTCCCATACGAGCGTACTTTCAATGTTGTTGCACGCGGCATCGTAGTACACGCTGACGGTCAGTGTGACGACCGTGTCGTTCGAGTTCGGAACTGCCGTCGACACAATGCCATCTTCGCATCCGGACGCACCGTCGCGGCGCGCCTTTGAAAGCACCGTTCGCCCGTTACGTCGCACCGCGCTGGTGAGCGCGCGTGAAGCGGTGAAACTGGTCAATGAACCGCCGCTCTCGAAACTCTGGTAGGCCTGCAGGCCGCTCAAACCGCTCTGCACGTCGCTGCGCTGCACGCTCTGCTGGGAGATGTTGGACTGAGGCGGTGTTCCGCCGCCGCCGCCNNAGCGCTGCAACGCAAATCAAAGCGGCGACGAAACGAACGTTACGCACGGGCACCTCCAGCAGCAAAGCATACTGTCGAACGATCCCACGCTTTCGCCCGTGACGAAAGTCCCGCCTGCCCTATAGTACTTTTGGACTAGCCGTGCTGGCGCTGCAGTGGGAAGAGCAGCACGTCGCGGATCGAGGNNCGATCCCGGCCGTCGGCGGCATGCCGTACTCGAGCGCCCGCACAAAGTCCCAATCCGGCTGCGGCACTTCCTCGTCGCCTTGGGCGCGCTCGCGCACCTGTGCTTCGAAGCGCGCGCGCTGGTCGTCGGGATCGTTGAGCTCGGTAAACGCATTGGAAATTTCCATGCGATTGCAGAACAGCTCGTAGCGATCGACCAGCTCGGGATCGCCGGCTTTGCGTTTCGCCAACGGCGAGATCAGCACCGGATAGTCGGTCACGAAGGTGGGCTGAACCAAGTGCGGCTCGAGCACGCGTTCGAAGATCTTGTCCAGTGCGTGACCGTGGGTCGGTGAGGGCGGCAGGCCGAGATCGGCCAGAATCTCCGCTGCGCCAACGGGATCGAGAAGCCGCTCGCGCGTGTATTTGCCGTGCGAGTAGATGGCGATCCCGTCGAGGTAGCTGACTTTCTCGAATGGACGCTGGAACGAGATCTCGTGCTCGCCGACCAACAGCTTGTCGTCACCGCCGGTAACGACGCCGGCTAAATGCGCGATCAGCCCCTCGTTGAAATCCATCATATCGTGTACGTCCCAATAGGCCGCGTACAGTTCAAGCATCGTGAACTCGGGGTTATGAGTCGTGTCGATGCCTTCGTTGCGGAAGATCCGGCCGATCTCGTAGACCCGTTCCATGCCGCCGATGATCAGCCGCTTGAGATTCAACTCGGTCGCAATGCGCAGCTGCATCTCTTCGCCCGAGAGCGCGTTGACGTGAGTGATGAACGGGCGGGCCGACGCGCCACCGGCCACGTGCAGCAGCGTCGGCGTTTCGACCTCGTAGAAACCGTAACCGTCGATGTAGCGGCGCGTCTCGGCGACGATGCGACTGCGCATGATCATCGCATCGCGGACCTCGGGATTGACGATGAGATCGACGTAGCGCTGGCGATATCGCTTCTCGACGTCCTGCAAGCCGTGCCACTTGTCGGGCAACGGCATCAGCGATTTGCTGAGCAATTCGAACGACTTGACGTGAAGCGTAAGCTCGCCCTTTTTCGAGCGGAACATGAAACCGCGCACACCGACGATATCGCCGCGCTCGATGTCGTTCCACTCGGCAAAGCGTTCGTCGCCGAGCTCGTCCTTGCGCAAGTAAATCTGGAGCCGCCCGGTGCGATCGTGAAGATCGGCAAAGAGCGTCTTGCCGGCCGTACGAATCGACAGAATCCGGCCGGCGACGTTCCAGCCTTCCGCTTCGGCGTGCGCAGCGGCTTCGAGAAAGCCGTAGCGTTCGTTGAGCTCGCCGGCCGTCGCTTCGATGTCATAGCGTGTCGGCGCAAACGGATCGTGACCGCGGGAACGCAGAGCGGCCAGATGTTCACGTCTGGCCGCTATTAAAGCTGCTTCGGTCTTGCCGAGATCGTCGTGCATACAGGCCTCTTCGGCCGCTTATGACGCTTTCTTTGCGGCCTTCTTCGCCGAGGAGGTAGCGCTACCGTTGCCGGTGCGAATCCCGTCGATCTTGTACTTGACCACGCCCCGCGGCGTGGAGACATCGACGGTCTCGCCCTTCTTATGGCCGATCAGGGCGCGGCCCAGCGGCGATTCGTTGGAGATGCGCTTAGCGGTTGGGTCAGCTTCGGCCGAGCCCACGATATGAAACTCGTAGCTCTCGTTGTTCTTGAGCTCTTTGACCTTGACGGTTGCGCCGATGTGCACTTCGTCGGTGGCATACTCCGACTCGTCGAGGAGCTTCGAGTTGCGAATCATCCCTTCGAGCTTGAGAATGCGCCCCTCGATAAACGCCTGCTCTTGCTTGGCGTCCTCGTATTCAGCGTTTTCACTCAGGTCGCCGTACTCTTTGGCCTGGCGAATCCGGTCGTTGACTTCTTTGCGATGGACCGTTTTGAGCTCGTCGAGCTCTTCTTGGAGCTTTTGCAGCCCCTCAGCGGTCAGGATGATCTCTTTGTCGTTCAAGGATAGACACAGCGACCCCGTTAGCACATAATTTTGGCGCCCGGTG
>PMUE01000302.1 GCA_003167055.1 Vulcanimicrobiota bacterium
AATCGCGCCTCGCGCCGTTTTTCGTGCAACCCGATGCGCAGATCGACGGCGTGATCGAGTCGGTGATTCCCTGGTTCGCGCGGCCCGCGCTATGGCCGTACTTCCACCGCCATCACTTGTAGCGCCATGACGTGGGACGAGCTTCTCGACGAGTATCGCGCTCTCGGCGGTATTGCCGAGAACGCGCGCTTGGACACGGGACCATTCGGACGCGGCATTTTCCCGATCGAACCCGGCAAACCGATACGGCTTCATACTCCGCCGTCGCTGTACGTTGCGGTGCGTGACATTCGACTGCAGGACGGGCGAATGACGGCTGATCCAGATCGCGTCGACGCACGCGCACTCGCCTTCTTTGAAGCCTACGAAGAATACTTCGGCTGGGGTGCCGGCGGGCGCGAGGCAATGTGGCAGCTCCAAGAGGCGTGGCACACGCTGCCGGAAGACGTCGTGACATCGATCCGGGCCCTGGGCGCGCTGGAAAAACCCGAGCGTCGATTTGCCGCGCCAAGCTACGAGTTTTGCATGCATGACTTCCTCGACGAGCGCACATTCGGTCGCGGCGAGAGTGCGAGCATCGTGCCGATGATCGACCTTGTCAATCACTCGAGCCACGTCCCGACCTACACGTTCGAAGGCGGCACGGGCGTGCAGGGAACCTTCGATGGCGAGGCCCTGGTCTGCTACAACCGGTGCGACGCCTGGAGCCTCGCCGTGCACTATGGATTCACCGCAACATCGCCCATCGCGTACAGCACCGGCATCATTGTCGGGTTGCCGCGCGGTGAGAAGTTGACGATTGCGCGGAACCTCGATCCCGTCGCGACCACCAACACGCTGCGATATCCAAAGGTCGAGACCACCCACGACGGCGTTATGCTCTCGCATCTCGCGCTCGGCTTCGCGACAGCGAAGGATCTCCCGCGGGCGATCTTCAGGAAGATGATGGATTCGCGCTTGAGCTCGTCCGAAGCCGACTACGTCTTTGACGGCATTCAGCATTACAATCGAACGCAGTTCATCAACGTGTTGCGAACGCTGCGCAAGCACGAGGGACCACTGATACGCACGCTCCAAGAAGCGGCGATCAATCAGCTCGAGACCTTGAGCGCCTATGTCGGGGCGCGGTCGCTATGAGACGCTTGCGGTTCGCGCGTCGGTGAGCACCAGCGCCGCGGCCGCGACGCCGCTGCCGAGCCCGACCGTAGCGCCGCAATCGGCCAGCGCAAGTTCGAGCGCCGCGATCGCGCCGAGCAGATCGCTTTCAGCGACGTCGCCCATCGTGCCAAAGCGCACGATCTTGCCGGTGAGTTCGCCCTGGCCGCCGGAAATCACGACGCCGTAGCGCTCGCCCAGCGTTTTGAGTAGCTGAGCCGCATCGACGCCGTCGGGCGGATACGCGGCAACGACCGTGACCGAGTGCGCATCCGGGCGCGAGAAGATCGAACAGCCGAGCGTCTCAAATGCTGCACGCACCGCGCGCGCATAAGTTGCGTGACGCTCAAAGTTCGCTTCGAGGCCGTCTGCATGATAGCGTTCCAGCGCGACCGCGAGCGCATAAAATTGTGAGATCGGCGGCGTCCACGGCGTCTGGCCTTTGCTTGCGAATTCACGCGCTTTTTTCAAATCGAAATAGTAACCTGTGCCGCGCGAGGAGTCGATGGCCTTCCACGCGCGCTGACTCACGGCAACCATCGCCACGCCCGGCGGCGCGGCGAACGCCTTCTGCGATGCACTGATTACGACGTCGTAGCCCCACGCATCCATCTCGAACGGTGACGCGCCGAGGCCGCTAACGGAATCGACGATCGTCAGCGCACTGTGGCCGCGCGTGACCGCGGCAATCGCCGCCATGTCGTTTTGCACGCCGGTGGACGTCTCGTTGTGCGTGAGCAAGATGCCGCGAAAACCTGCGCCGTCACTCTGCGCAAGGCGTGTGCGCAGCGCAGCCGGATCGAGCGCCGCGCCGAGCGGTGTCTCGAGCACCTCAACCGTGCAGCCGTTGACGCGCGCGATCTCCGCCAGGCGCTTGCCAAACACCCCGACCGGGCACGACAGCACGCGATCCCCGGGCGAGAAGCAGCTCGCGACCGCAGCCTCCAAGCCGCCCGTGCCCGACGATCCGAGGAAGAGCACGTCGCTGCTGGTGCCGAAGACCGGTTTCATTTCACGTTCGAGCCGCGCGAGCAGCTCCGCAAATTCGGGACCGCGATGATTGATCATCGGCCACGACATTGCTTCGAGTACGGGCTGCGCAACAGGAACCGGCCCAGGAAGCAGCAAGAGCGTCTTTCTCATCTTCGGGGAGTTCGTTATGGATGTCCAAGTTCCGGTCCGGCTCACCGCCCTCGCGTCGTGTGGTGGCTGCGCCAGCAAGCTCGGCTCGGCGGAATTGGCATCGGTGCTGCACGGCTTGCCGTCGACGTCAAACGATCGCGTGCTGGTCGGCTTCGGCACCGCCGATGACGCGGGCGTCTTCGCGTTGCGCGACGATCTGGCACTGGTGCAGACGGTCGACTTCTTCACCCCGATCGTCGACGACCCGGGCGACTGGGGCCGGATCGCGGCCGCCAACGCGCTGTC
>PMUE01000294.1 GCA_003167055.1 Vulcanimicrobiota bacterium
ACGGGTGCGGCGGCACGCTGGGCGGCTTCGAGCGCTTCGTCCAGCGCGTCGGGCAGTTCGCGGCCGTAGTCGCGCAACTGCACGATTTCGCGCTGAAAACCGGGAGAATCGACGAAAATCTCGCTGGTAATACCCTGTGCGCCGGCGGAGTTGAGCGGAGGAAGCGAGCGCCCGCTGTTATCGGCAAATCCGCACGTATTAATGAAGCCCGGAGCAAGAATTTTTCCGCGTGCGTCAACACGATTTGGTGCATCAATCGCGCTGCAATCACCAATACGCGCAATACGATCGCCGGCCAGCGCGAGGTCCGTCGAGAAGCGCGGACGCCCGGTACCGTCAATAACTGTGGCGCCTGTAATCACCGTCGAAAGCACGAACTCAAAATCCTGGGTTTAGCGAGCGGGCGGGTGGGCATATACCGTGCGTATCCTTTTCTACATGGAGGGATGAAACCCAGATGTCGATCCAAGAAGAACCGCAGGGCGGTATGAGTGTACGCGAGGCCGGCCGACGTGGCGGCGAACGCGTCAAAGCGAAATACGGTACCGAGTTTTACGAAGAGATCGGCCGCAAAGGCGGCGAGGCCACGAAAACCAAGTACGGCCCTTCGTTCTACGAAGTGATTGGACAAAAAGGCGGACAGAAGCCAAAGCGCAAGTCGTAATTCACCATGACAGGGAAAAAAAGCGGCCCGGACGAGGACGCAGCCAAAGAAATGTCGGTACGAGAAGCCGGCAAAAAAGGCGGCGACACCGTCCGTGACCGCTATGGTTCAACCTTTTACGAAGAAATCGGCCGCAAAGGCGGTAAGGCGACGCGCGACCGGCATGGGGTCGAGTTTTACGAGTCGATTGGACAAAAAGGAGGCAAGGTCGTCAAGGAAAAGTACGGCCCCGACTTTTATGAAGAGATCGGCCACAAGGGCGGACAGAAGGTCAAAAAACTGATCGCGGAAGCGAAGAAAAAGCGCGCCGACGAAGCGTCCGAAAAAGGCTAACTAGTTACAGCCGCCCTGCGAGATCAACCGGCGCGCTTCCGCATCGACATCTTTTGGATTGACGCTCCCGTCGGGTTGCAGCGTCATCGCAAGTTTTGTTTTGGTCGTCCACGCTACGCCGTCGGCTTTGTAGTGCGCAATGTTGCATGGCGTGAACGTGATGTCTTGCCCGT
This sequence comes from Vulcanimicrobiota bacterium, assembly GCA_003167055.1. GTDB lineage: Bacteria > Vulcanimicrobiota > Vulcanimicrobiia > Vulcanimicrobiales > Vulcanimicrobiaceae > Aquilonibacter > Aquilonibacter stordalenmirensis. The sequence continues at coordinate 1,171 of PMUE01000294.1, forward strand.
GTAGGAAAAGCAACGTGAAGTTCTGCTTCGGCCATTCGGAGAGCAGCATTGCCTGATTGCCGAATTGGTATTCGAATGCTATTCCACGGTGGTCCGGGGTGTCGAGATCGCCAAGCGGCGGAATCACGGCCACTTTGAGGACCTGACGCGGCGGGACCCAAGGCCGGTAGCTGATTTTCGTTACCGCCTCCTCGAGCGGCATCACGACGCCGCGATCATCGATCAGCATCGGCGCAAGCGAAGGGGAAGCCTCGGCGGATGCGCCGCCCTTATGCGCGCACGCCGCGACAGCAAGAGCAGCCGCGCAGGCAAAAACCAGGCGTAAGCAACGCATGATTAACTTATCGGCCAACCGAGCAAGCGCCTCAAGCGGATTTGAGGGCGCATTAGGTCCGGACTTCCGTGCTGCCGCCGATCGCGCCGAAATGGATCTGGTCCTTGCCAAAATCGATCGTGATCGAGCTAAATGCCAGCGTCTGGCCCTCGGCGTGGAGGTAGCTGGGGTGCAGCATCTGGAGCAGCTTCGTCGCGTTGGTCCAGGTTACGAGATCGGTGTCGAACGAGCGTTTGAGCGGATCGCCGATCAGGACCACGGTGACCTTGCCGATCGCTGTAAAGTTGAGTGACATCGTATCGACGCTGATGCGTTCGGCACTGATCTTGAGGTAGGGCTTCCCATGCTTGAAGACGATTCCGTCGTGCACGCCCTCGACGGTGCCGGTCGTACCGTCGGCCGAGAGCTGCGCGTCGTGATAGTCGAAGCTCCACGATTTCGTCGTGATCCGGTTACCTTGGACGCGTCCGCCTCGCAGCGTGATCCCGGTCTGGTCGGGCGGCAGCGGCGGCGTGTCGAACCCGGCAAGAATCACACCGGCGATGAGCCAGATCGCCAGCGCCCCGCCGGCGATTGCGGCGATGAGCCGCCACTTCACACGACGCATCATCGAGCTTGCCCCGCATCGCGTCGTCCCGCAACGAGCAGCAAGAGCGCGTAGAACGCGATCAGCGCCAACCACACGCGCGTCGGACCCACGCGTGCAAAGAACGAGCCCACGGCCGGACCGACGAATCCGCTTGCGTTTCCCGGAACGTCGAGCGGTAAACGCGTCTGCCAGGTTCCGTCGGGTGCAACGATCCCACTGATACCGGTCGCTGCCGCGCGAACCACGTATTCACCCGACTCGATCGCACGCATCTGCGCGATCTGCGCGTGTTGATACGGACCCGATGACGTGCCGAACCACGCGTCGTCGGTTGCGATGACCAACACCCGCGCGCCGTGGCGTACCTCGTCGTAAGCAAGATCGCCGAATGCCGACTCCCAGCAGATCAGCGCGCCGATCGAAAGACCGGTGCTCGTTGCGAACACGCCGCTACCGTCACCTTCCGCGTAGTTCCCATTGAGCGCACCGATGTAGGGCAGCCAAAACAAAAATTGCTTGCCGGGAAAGTGCTCGGCAAACGGTACGAGTTGCCGCTTGTCGTACACGCCGGATATTCCCGTCGGCGTGAAGAGATAGAGCGAATTGTAGTACTGACCGTTGCGCAGTCGAATGCCCCCCACGACGATCGTCGCATTGGCTTGCTCTGCGAGCGCGGTGAATTGGGCGATAAGCTGCGGATCGCCGTTGAGCCCTTCGCCGTAGAGTGCGATCACCGTTTCGGGCCAGACGATCAATTGCGGGTGGTGTGCGATCGCAATCCGCGTCATCGCGGTGTAGAGCGTGACCGCACGCTGCAGCGAACCCGGCTGCCACTTGAGTGACTGTGCGATGTTAGCTTGAACGGCGACCACCGGTATGCGCGGCGCAGCCACGGCGCGTGCCGGCCATGCGCTCCACGCGGCGCTTGCAGCAATGACGATTACGAGCGCGCACGACGCAAAAGCTCGCCACGTGCGTACGCTCAGCGCGTACGCGGCATACGCGCCGAGTGCGAATACGGTGAGTGTGAGCCCGCTCGTTCCGATGTACGCGCCGAGCGCCCGTAGCGTCGTCTCGACCTGCGTCGTGCCGAGTTGCGCAAACGGCACGCCGATCACGCCGATCGAGCGCACCCATTCGGTAATCGCAAACGCGAGTGCCGCTGCAAGCGGAACAAGCGCCGGCACGATGCGACGCCGAGCGATCACCGTCATCGCGCCGGCGAACGCAATTGCCAGCCCTTCGAGCGCGGCGCTGAAGACGACAGCAACGTACGCGAGCGGACCAACGGCGGTTTGAATCGTTGTGCTCCACCACCAAAACGCGATCGTGAAAAACACAATTCCACAGAGCCATCCCAGGAAGAAAGCACGCTTCAAGGATGCGCGTTGCCACGTCCAGAACAGCGCCCCAGCGCCGAGCGGTGCCGCCCACGCGAAACCTGCGCGCGGAAACGCTAGCGCGAACAGTACGCCGGAAAGTACCGCGATCAGCGCGGCGCGCAAGCGTTCCGAGGAAAGCATGATTCGTAGATCAGGTTTTGTGACGGGTTCAGTGGCGGCGCTCATTGCTTCGTCATGTGGCAGGCAGGTGACGCCCACCCGTCAAGGTATTGGCCCCGGCGGATTGGAGTCGGGCTTCATGAGCGTGAAGTTCAATGTCCAGACGGCATTCAACTTCTCCAGCGACTCCTACGCGATCGTCTTTAACACATCGGGAAGCCTCGTCACGCCCTTACCCAACACCAGCGTCAATAACTGGGCCGGGTTTTCGATGGCCATCGTGGTCGGCGGCGTCGGCGGGACCATTTCGCCGTATCCTTTCTCGTTTTTTCGGCCCAACAACACCACCCAGAGCCCGGTGCTGTATCCGATCGGCGCGACACCGCAGCAGTTAACACTGCAGCTCGGAAGCAACGGCCAGAGCAATCAGTTTACGGTAATCTTCGATCGCGTGCTGGCGCTCTTCAACGCATCCACGTCACCGTCACCCAGCCCGACGACGTCAGCGTCGGCGACGCCGAGTCCCAGCGCAAGCCCAAGCGGCAACCCAAGTCCGTCGCCGACCCCTACCGGCGTTGCTGTGTCCAACATCTGGAATTTTAACTTCTTTGTGATCCAAGGCCAGCCGGTGAATTATGCGCCGGTGGGAACCATTATCGACTCACTCGGTGCCGGCGGCGCAAACGACCAAACCTATGTATCGCAACAGCTCAATGTCGCCGACGCCTTCGATACCGGTGCATTTTACGTGCAATCGGGCCAGCATCCGTCGATAAATGACGCCATCGCCAGCGGAGACATCGCAAACAATCCCTAGAGATTGTTGAAGGAGGTGGGGATGAGCGGGCCGCCCGAGCCGAGCGCAAACGTCGCGCCCTGCGTTGGGAAGGCGAGAATATTGATCTGCAGCGTCACCAACTTTTGCGCTTGATTGTAGAGCCCTTGGAGTTGGTAACAGCTGCCGATCGTGCGCGTGACGTAGAGCACCTTTTGCTCGAGTCGCGCGTGATTCAGCCAATCGATCGTGGTAACGAACTGTGCCTGCGTGTCGCGTCCGATCGGCGTTGAAAGTTGCAGGCTGGTCGACTCAAAGCCCTGGCCGGGCCCCGGAATGAACGAGCCGCCGATCAACACCAGCGAGCGCGGCGACGGCGCCACGGTGAGTTGATAGCTCACCGGCTGTGCCTCCGGAACGAAATTCGTGGCGAACCCGACCGCGAGGTTGTACGTGTTCCCGTTGAGCACGCGCACCAGGTCTTGCGCGTTTTTCGTGTTCGTACCCGGGAATTGATCGAGCGTATAAAACGGTACTGAGGCCGGACCGTTGTAGTTCTCTTCGCTGTAGGTCAGCGTGTTGACGAAGTGCTGGGTGATGGGTGTGGTCAGCGAGGCCTGCTGCTGAATCGAGGCTTTGAGATCGCCCGTGCTGTAGGCGTATTGATTGACGTTCACGGTGGCCTGGAGATCGCTGCCGAAAATTTGTGCGATTTCCGGTCCCAGCACGAGCGCCATATTGGCGCGGGCTGCCGAGTAAGCGTACGCGGGCTCACTGTATTCGCCGATCGTGAAGTTTGCCGACGTCGGTATCCAAAAATGCGGAAAGAATTTGTAGGGCCGGATCTGGAGCTGCGGCACTTCCTCGTCGCCGTAGGGTTGGGCTGCGATCGTTTTGTCGTAGGTGAGCTGGTAGTCTTCGCCGGGCGTCACGTAGTGCAGCAAATCGTTGACCGTCGCCGTCGAGTTGGTCGATGCGGTGCCGCCATAGTTCGTCGAACTGCTGGAAAGGTTGATGTTGAGCGCGTTGCTCAGCTTGGAATTGAACTGGTCGTTGTCGGTAAACGAGATGCTGTTGCTGCTAGACTGCGATCCCGTCGTGCTGCGTGTATAGGAGTACTGCTGCGAGGTATGCGCCGTTTGGTGCGCGATGGTCTCGCTGACCTGCGTCGTGGCCGGGAGATTGGTGTACGGGCCGAAGTTTGACTGATAGGACAGTTGGAAATTCGAGCGCAGCGTTTGCGAAATGTTTTCGGTTTCTCCGAACGTCAGGTTGTCAGTGGTCGCATCGACACGTTTGTCGTGAATCTCATAGAAGTTGACGTTCGCGCTACGACGGCCGTTGCGTTTGGTATAGAACGCGACGTAACCCAAGCCGAGTCCGACCTTGGTAAAGTAGTTGACCACGTAGTAGCCGTAGAAGTATTGATCTTTGCCAAACGTGATCCGCGTCTTGATCCAAAAACCTTCGTACGAGTCGTAACCGACGTCGGGGAAATATTTGGGGCGCTGGTTCGGATTGTCGACGGTACGCAGCGGTATCACGACTTTGGGAAGGAAGAAGACCGCCGCCGCGCCCAGCCACAGGATCGCCTTATAAATAACGATCTTGTCACCGGGGTACACATCCATGTTGCGGCCGGTGATGTGATAGCCGCCGCGCTGATGTTCGCAGGTTGTGACCGATGGGGCAAGGCCGTGGCCGACGCCTGCGGCATCGGTGTGCAGATCCTTGGCGTTGAAATGCACCAGGCCGATGTTGACGCCTTCGGAACTGGTGCCGCGTCCGTTCGTGAGGATTGCGGTTTGGTCGATCGTATCGAAGGTGATCTTGTCGGCCTCGAGCACCGAATCTTTGGCGTGATTGACGATAAACGTGTGTCCGGTGATCGTGACCGTGCGTAGGCCGTCGTAGTGCGCGTTGTCACCGACGATCTCTTCGGCGCCGTAGAGAATGTGCACGTTGCCGGTAGCGTCACCGGGTTTCCCGGGACCGGTGTTGCCCGACACTTTATCGGCGAGGACGGCAATGTAGTTTGGCGCGAGGGTCGGCGCGCCGGAGGTNNGAGCGGTTGTCCCGCCGGCGTAATCGTGGGCGGTGTGTTGGTCCCGCGCTCGACGAATACCGTTTGATTCTGATCGAACGGATTCGGCGTGGCGGTCGGGATCGGCGGCGGCGTCGTACCCGGCGACCCGCTCGGCTGGGGTGTCGCAACGAATTGGCTGTTCGCGCCGGAACGCGGTGAAAAGGACGGCGTTGCAAAGGGCGATGGGGAGCCGCTTGGTGAGGGCGACGGCGACACTTGGAATTGCGCGACGTAGCGGCTACCGGCGGGTTCTTGCGATTGGCCGATTTCTTGGGCGAAGAGTTTTGCCTCGTGGACCGCGCACGATTGCCCGTTGAGCAGGGCCAACGCGCGCGTGTTGTCGTCGGTCGCGCCGGTCGTTTGGCCGCGCGCGGGCACGTACGTGGCGAAGACGGCGACAAGGCACACGATTGCCGTGGCGACTCGACGGCCACACGGTCGCGAGCTCACGTCCTTAGCGTTCTTCTAACCAGAGCAAAGTGAGACCGGTGGCGCCCATGATCATGTTCGGCAGCCACGCCGCAAGCACCGGATTCATCTGTCCGTTTCGTCCCAGAGCGGCCGCGGCCGACATCAACAAAAAGTAACCGAAGAACGCGAGGATCGCCATCGCGATTCCGAGCATCTGCCCGCGCTTGCCGAAGCGCATCGCGAGCGGCACCGCAAGAATCACGGCGATGAACGACGCGAACGGCCACGATAGTTTGTTGTAAAGGTTGATCTGCAGGCTTCCCAGCGCCGAGCCGCCGATTCCTTGCGCTTGCAGTGCCTTGACTTGTGCGCCGAGGTTCTTGCTCGACATCGTCCACGGATCGGAATTCTGATTGCTCATGAACTGCGCGGCCGTCTCGGCGAGCGGCAGGCCGACCAGCACGTCTTTGACGCGCTGTTGACTGCTCACGTATCCATCGCCGTTGTAACGCGTGTCGACGACGTCGTGCAGCGCGAGCTGCGTATTCTCGACCGTCGCGGTCTTGGCTTGCAGCGTCTCCACGAAGATGCCGTAGCGCCCGAGCTTGAAGACCTGCACGCCCTCCATCGTCTTATTGTCGGGCAGCACCTGATTCACGTAGAACGTGTTGCCGGTGTCGGGATCCTTGCGGAAGAATTGCGGTTCGACCGGCAACGCGTCGGTGTGATAGAGAATCTGATAGAAGGTGCGCGTCGAGATGTCGACGGACGTGGGCGCGACGTTTTCATTGATGAAGTACGAGAGAACGAATGCCGCCGCGCCGAAAAGCAGCGGCGTGAGCGCGATCCTCCAGACCGGAATCCCGGAGGTGCGCATGGCGGTGATCTCGTTGTCGCTCATCAGCCGGCCCATCGAGAGCAGTCCCGCGAGCAGCGCTCCGAACGGAAACGCCATCGGTGTCGCCTGCGGAACGCGGAAGAGGACGAAGCGCAACACCAAAAAGAACGGCGCGTGCTGATTGATGATGTAATCTGCGGCGACGAAGAAGATGTTGAGCGCCCAGAAGATCAGATACGCGAACAGACCGGCAGCAAACGGCAGAATCATGCCGCGCAGCAGATAGCGGTCTAAAATGGGCAGGCGCCATGCCGCGATATCGATTGCGGGGTGCAGCCGGCGTTGTGTGAGCGTCGCCATGAAGATACGCGGCTAGAAGCTGCGGTACGCCGAGACTACACGAGCGACGTAGGCTTGCGTCTCCGGATA
>PMUE01000093.1 GCA_003167055.1 Vulcanimicrobiota bacterium
ATTCATACCGCACCGGCTGCTGATAGATCATTTGATACGCAAGTGCCGATGCGAGCGCCCACTGATCGTAGTCTGGGCTTTGTGATACGCGAATCTGCACCTCGGCGAGCGGTTCATAAAGCGATGGAGTCGGATGCGCGAAGTAGTGCGCGTAGAAAGCTTCGATCGCTGCCGGCTTGGTGTTGTTCCGTTCTTGTGCGAACAGCGTGTCGTCGGATTGCGGGGGAATCTTCAGCCTATAGTCTTCCAGCCCCACTGGATCCTCGAGGATCAGATGTGTGACGCGCTCCGGATACATCAGCGCAAAACGTACTGCCAGCATTCCGCCGGTCGAATGACCGAGGACGGCGACGTTCCCGACGTGCAGCGCGTCAAGAAGCGCGGCGGTATTGGCGGCAAGTTGTTGGAAGCTGTAGTGGATGTCGGGCTTCGGCGACTTTCCCCAACCGATCTGGTCGGGAACCACAACACGGTATCCCGCATCGCTCAGGCGCGCGATGACGTTGCGAAAATAGTATCCGCCGAAGTTTTTGCCATGCAGCAATACGATGGTGCGGCCATTGGCGTTCGCCTGAGGCGCGACATCCATGTACGCCATCGCGAGCTGCCGCCCGTCGTTGACAACCGTGAAGTACTGCACCGGATACGGATACGCATAGCCCTCGAGCGCGATGCCGAGCGCCGGCAACGTCGGTTCTTGGGCAGCAGCTAGCCCGGTCGCGAGCACCACTGCGGCAAGACCAGCGATCACGGCGCTTCGTAGCATAAGGTTTCCCTCGCAAGGTACACTTGGGAAGTGCGAATTGTCGTCGTAGGTGGTTCTCTGAGCGGACTGAGCGCCGGCATTGCGCTTGCCCGCGCGGGGCACGAGGTTCGCGTGCTCGAGCGGGCTACCATTCAGCCCGGCGGAGCCGGTCTCGGCATTGATCTCGCCTTATTACATGACGTGACCGGCGCAGACCCTGCTACGCTCGCCGTAGTTCGCGGAAATCGCTATTCGTCGAGCTGGTATTTAGTTCGACAATGGCTCGTTGATATCGCACTGAAAACTGCGGGCTTACAAATGCGCGACGGCGTCGAAGCGACGTCGTACACAGTCGACGGGGACACCGTCGTCCTGCAAACCACGCAGGGTGCGCAAGATGCGGATCTGCTCGTCGGCGCCGACGGCTATAAGAGCAGTGTACGCGCCTTTGTCGACCCCGAACATAACGACGCGCTGTATTCGGGCTACATGCTTTGGCGCGGTATGTGCAGCGAGGAGCAGATGCCGTCGACGACACGTTGGCCCAGCGGTTATGTTGACGTCCACTTTACGCAACGCTACCGGCTCGTCGCCTATGCCGTTCCTGGTCCGGACGGCTCGCTGGTACCCGGTCATCGCCAAATCAGTTGGGCCTGGTACGATCCCGATCGTCGTGCATTCTTGGAAGCGCGCAACTGTATCGTAGGCGACCGCGTCATCGGCACACTGTCGGGCGATCGCTTCGATGAACCGCTCAAAGCCGAGTTGATCGCGGAAGCCGAGCGCTCATGGCCGTCGCCGTGGCGCGAAGCAATTTTGGCGACGCTACGCAGCGGCGAGCCGTTCGCCACACCGATCGCGGAATACGTGCCGAATCGGCTAACCTCGCATCGTGCGCTCATCATCGGCGACGCGGCTCACGTCGCGAGTCCGATGACGGGCAGCGGTTTTCGCTATGCTCTGCTCGACGTTCTTGCTATCCGCGGAGCGCTTGCGAGTAATGCGGATCTTGGGGCTGCGCTTCGTACGTTCGAGCACGAGCGCCTCAACGACGATCGCCAACTTGTACTCGCGGGTCACGCATGGGGCCAGCAATATCTCCAGCAAGGTTAGCAGCCATTCCCTCGTTCTCAATCGGCGGCCAGTTTGTTACTCTAGATTTGTCCCGAGGGGAGAAATACTCATGGCACAAACCGCTCAAACGACCGAACGCCATCAACATAAGGCGCCGCAATGTAAGAGCAGCGATGCGGGCACGGTCTGCAAAGAGGAAGCCTGCAAGCACGACCATCATCTATCAAGCCACGTTGAGGTCAGCTGTGCTCCGGTCAAGGGGCAAACCGATCTCTACGACTGCGTCCACTCCCACAACTAAAAGCGGCGGCCAGCGGGCCGAAAGAATAGCCGTTCCGAGGCACCGCTGGACAAATGGCCAGAGCGGCGGCTAAGTTCAGGCCGAAAGGCTGCAGCATGCAGCCTTTGCTGGAGTTGTACGAGCAGGTCGACTGCTACGACGAATTCGCCGCTGAGAACGGGGTCCCGCGACCGCATTATGCGGGTCTCGCGGCGACGCTGCGCTCGATCGAGTGGAGCGATCTGCGGGCGCGCGAGCAGACGGTCAATGCCGCGCTGCTGCAGCGCGGCGTTACGTTTACGGTCTACGCGGACAGCCGTGGCACCGAGCGCATCATGCCGTTCGACCTCATTCCGCGGATCATTCCGGGGAGCGAGTGGGACCGGATTTCACGCGGAGTCGCGCAGCGCGTTCGGGCGCTGAACGCCTTTCTTGCCGACGTCTATCACGAGCAACGCATCCTGCGCGACGGCGTGGTCCCGTGGGAGCTCGTTTACTCCTCGAAATTCTTCTGCCGAGAGATGGTTGGCGTGCGCGTCTTCCGCGATGTGTACATCCACGTCTCCGGCATCGATCTGATTCGCGGGCGCAACGGCACGTATTACGTTCTCGAGGATAACCTTCGCTCGCCATCCGGTATTTCGTACGTGCTCGAGAACCGCGATGTGCTCAAGCGCTCGTTTCCCAAGCTCTTTGAGAACTACCAGCCGCTCCCGGTCGACGATTATCCGCTGCGCTTGCGGGCCGCGCTACGCGCCAGCAGTTGCAATGACGATCCGACGATCGTGCTGCTCACGCCCGGTATCTACAATGCGGCCTACTTCGAGCACACGCTGCTCGCGCGCCGGATGGGCGTCGAGCTGGTCGAGGGGAGCGACCTGATCGTCCGCGATAACGTTGTCTTCATGCGAACCACGCGTGGCTTACAGCGCGTCGACGTGATCTACCGGCGTATCGACGACGACTTTCTCGATCCGCTCTATTTCCGGCCCGACTCTGCGGTCGGCATCGCTGGGCTCATTAACGCCTATCGCGCGGGCAACGTAGTGATCGCCAATGCCGTGGGCACGGGCGTCGCCGACGACAAGGCGGTGTACCCGCACGTGCCAGCGATGATCCGTTACTATCTGTCCGAAGAATCTATCCTCGAGAACGTGCCGACGTTCGATTGCACGATCGACAGCGATCGCGAACACGTGCTCGGGCATCTCGAAGACCTCGTCGTCAAGAACACCAACCAATCGGGCGGCTACGGGATGCTCATGGGTCCGGCCTCGACGGCCGAGGAGCGCGAACGCTTCCGCGAGGCGATCTGCGCGCACCCGCGTGACTTCATCGCGCAACCGGTGATCCAGCTCTCGTCGCATCCAACGATCGCAGGCGAACGGCTCGCGCCACGTCATGTCGACCTGCGTCCGTTCGTGCTCTACGGCCGCGAGATCGACGTGCCGCCCGCGGCCCTCACGCGCGTTGCCCTCACAGAGGGTTCGCTCGTGGTGAACTCGTCGCAAGGCGGCGGCAGCAAAGACACTTGGATCATCGAGGACGAGGGCTGATGCTCTCCCGCGTCGCCGAGTCGCTCTACTGGATGAGTCGCAACCTCGCTCGCGCCGAATCGCTGGCGCGCATCGTCGACGTCGCCTTCAATCGCACCGTCGATCGCAACGTCGCCGGGCGCGACCAGGCGACGGCGATGTGGCGCAACGTGTTGGGTCTGGTCGGCGTTCCCGGCGACGACGCCTATCCCGGCGGATCGCGCTTTGCCACCGATGCCTTCGCGCTCGCGACGTTCTCACGCGAACATCATAGCTCGATCGTCTCATGCATCCACATCGCGCGACACAACGCAGCGAGCGTCCGTGCCGAGCTGAGCAGCGAAGCGTGGGAGGCGGTCAACGCGCTCTATCTCTATATCGAAAAGCAGTCGCCCCGTGCGGTCGTGCGCGCGGGGCCATCGTCGCTGCTGCGCGAGATTCGCGATGCCGGCGTCGCCTTCGGCGGAATCGTCGACGCCACGATCACCCACGGCGAGGAGTGGAATTTTCTCCAACTCGGGCGCTTTCTCGAGCGCGCTGCGATGACAGCAGCTGTTCTGCAAACGCACGACGAATCCGACGATTCGGTCCCCGAGTGGCAGCGCATGCTCGAGATGTGCTGCGCCAGCGAGCCCTTTGCGCGAACGCTGCGCCATTCGAACGATCCCTACGATGCGCTGGGCTTTCTTCTCTTGCATCGTACCTTTCCACGGTCGGTGCGCCACTGCACGGCCGAGGTCGATCACGCGCTGCATCGCCTCTCGGAGACCCGGCCCGGCACCTTCAGCAATGAAGCCGAACGCGTCACCGGACGCTTGGGGGCGATGCTCGACTACGTGCGGCTCGCCGAAATCGTCGATGACGGTCCCGTCGGCTTTGCACGCCGGCTTGCGCTCCGACTTGCGGAAATCGGCACCGCAGTCGAGGCAACCTATTTTCCGCTGGTCCCGGCGGCCTAGATGCTCTATACGATCGATCACGAGACCGCGTATTCCTACAGCCAACGGGTGCGCGAGTCATACACGGTCTGTCATCTGCAACCGATGAGCGATATCACGCAGTACTGCACGGGCTTCGATTTGCGGATCGAACCACACGCGCAGATCTTTTTCTATCGCGATCGCTTTGGCAATGAGGCCCAGCATTTTAGCTACCTTCCCAATCACGACGCGTTGAAGATCTCTGCGCGTTCGAGCGTCGTAACCGCTCGCCCAAGCGCTCCGGAGCCGCCGAGGTCCGTGCATCGCGAAGTGCTCGCCATGGATCCTCTGCTTCCCGAACTCTACGACTATCTGCACGAAAGCGCATATACGACCTTCGGCCCGGCGCTGCGCGAATTTGCTGCGTGGCTCGGCGAACCGAGCGATGATCTCGCCGGCTACTTCATTCGCGCCGGCGAAGCGATCCACGAGCTCTTTCGCTACGATCGCGACGCGACCGGCGTGCACACGACCGTCGATGAGGCGGTCGAGCTGCGCAGCGGCGTGTGTCAGGACTTCGCCCACCTGCTCGTTGCGCTCGCGCGCTTGCAGAATATCCCGGCACGGTACGTCAGCGGGTACATTCACACGCGCTCGGGCGACGACGTGCTCGGCGCCGAAGCGTCGCACGCGTGGTGCGAGGCGTATCTGCCGCCGTACGGCTGGGTCGGTTACGATCCCACGAATGCGCGTCTGATCAACGACGAGTTCGTCAAGATCGCGGTCGGGCGCGATTATCGCGACGTCAGTCCGGTACGCGGTGTGTACAAAGGCGCGTCACAGGGCTTGCTGTCAGTCAACGTCGCAGTCGAGGCCCTGACCACGACCCAGTAGGAACCCGCTGTGGCAGCACGGTAGCAATAGCGATATGCGCCGAGCACGGTCGAGCATTGCCCTCGTCTTGGTCCTGATCCTCACTTGCGGCGCGGGTCCGGATACGCGGGACACGACCTCGAACATAAGGATCGCTCGCTGTTTTGTTATCGTGGGCGGATTTGGCGACGACGGCTCGCTCAATGGAACAAGCTGGCAAAACCCGACCGTCGGCGCTACCGAACCGCCATTTCCAGCCACGCCATAGAGGAGACGACGAATGAGCAAAACCGCTATTGCCACTTGCTCGGTGCTCGCCGCGCTGCTGCTTAGCGTCGCGATCGCACTGGCCGAAGAGGCCTCAAAAGATGAACGGGCACGCATGGCGGTCGAGGTAGCGAACTACATCCACGACACGCGCGAGCCCGCATTTGCCGCCGGCTCCTTTCACGGCACGACCGCGGTAGAGATCGGTGCCGCCGTCATCGAGATGCCCGGCGCGCTGGCCGATTGGCGAGCCGCGAACGGCCCAGGGCACGGACAAGTCGCGTTTCTCTACGTATGCGACCACTGGAACGTCCTCAAAATCAGCAACGGCATGCCGCTCCGGCCCGACCAGATCGTGGTGAAACAGCCATTCCCGATCACAAGGCCCATGGCCAATAAGCTGGTGGCCGAGCTCGCGCAGTTGGACACCACGAACGTCGCCTTCCTCAAGCCGGCGAAGGCGCATCTCGGCTGCTAGGCGGCTGAAACCGGCAGCCCGCTGGACGGGGTTTTGCGGCCCATGGAAACGACAACTCTCTCCAAATTCCAGGCGCGCCTGGGCACCCCGTCTGACCTTGCGCAAGACGCGCGAGACGAGATCGGCAAGGCGCTGCTCCCGCTCACCGCCGACGTCGTGGCGTTGTTCCTCAAGACGAAGAACTACCACTGGCACGTCTCGGGCAGCCACTACAAGGAGTATCACGAGCTACTCGACGAGCAAGCCTCGCAGATCTTTGCGATGGTTGACGTCCTCGCCGAACGGGCGCGGAAACTTGGCCAGCCGACGCTTCGCAGCGCAGGTCAAGTCGCGAGGATCACGCGCGTCGACGATGATGACCGCGAGTTCGTCGAACCGCACGCGATGCTGCGTCAGCTCGTCGAAGACAACAAGGATCTGGTCGGCCGTATGCGCGCCCTGCACGGAACCGTGGATGATCTCGGAGACGTGGCGAGCGCATCCCTGCTGGAAGTCTTTATCGACGAGACCGAACGTCGCATTTGGTTCTTGTACGAAACCGCAGTCGGCGAACAGAACACCAACTAGCACGTGGCCGACGTACGCATTGAAAAACAAGCGCTTACGATTAAGCTTTCGCTATTCGACCAGCTGATCGCGTTTCACGGATCCTTTCACATCCCACTCGCACACATCGTCAATGCGTACGTCAGCGATCTCGAAGATCTGCAGCTTCAGTACGAGATCGACGCCACGAACTTCGGGCTCTTGAAAACGACGGGCGTCTTTGCCAATCCCGACGGATTAATCTTTGTCGACGTCGGCAGCGGCGACTGCCTGGTCATCGAAACCCGCGGCGAGCGTTTCCCAAAGATCGCCGTTCAGTTACGCGACGATGTCGATCCAAACGCGCTCGCCCACGAGATTATGTCGAGGATTCCGGATAGCGGGCCGATCGAATAGCGTAGTGGTCGATGATGCGGCCGTTCTCGGGAAAGCACTCGGATTTGTCGAATCCCAGATCGACAAACGCGCGGGCCGCTTCGGTAGCAAGTCGGCGTCCCCAATATGGGCGCGCTAGATAGAAGCCGAGGTGGGCATCGATGTCGCTCCGCGCTAGGCCGCACATCCCGATGTAGGCTCCCGTCTCTTTGAGTTCGGTTGCCCAAAGGCCGAACGTGTGCGACGGCTTCCCGAGATACTGATCTCGGAATCGAGACCGCGCCTTGTCCGCAGGCCAACCGCGGCCGCCGACATAGCGCCGAACTTCATCGTCCGAGTGCATCGCAACGAAAGCGTCCTCATCAGCGGGCCTGTGCGAGCGAAACCGCAGCCGGTCCGTCTCGAGAAACTGCGGTTCGATCTCGTCGCTTCTATCTTGTCTCGAGTACCTGCGGCGCGAGATCGAGGTTGTGCTTGATCTCATCGAGCACAAGATTGCCTTCACCCGACGTGACTTGACGCCACGCGCTCAGCGTAAAGCCGACCGCTGTCTCGACCGGAATGTGCGATGGAATCGAAAGCCTAAACGGATCGACGACCGCATCGAGAACGACTGGGCCGCCCGTGTGCGCCAATGCCTCGCGTAGTGCGCTCTCGACGTCGGCGGGATCTTCGAGACGAATGCCTTTGGCGCCCATCGCAACGGCGACGTCGGCGAAGTTGCAGTTCTTGAAGTCGACGCCAAACGGCGGCACGCCGGCTTCTTGTTGTTCGATGCGCACGAAGTCGAGCGCACTATTGTTGAAAATGATGATCACGACCGGCAGCTTGTGCTCAACCAGCGTCAGCATGTCGCCCATGCCGAGCATCGTAAAACCACCGTCGCCGCTTAGCGCGATCGTCTGACGTCCCGGCTGCGCAAACTGCGCGCCCATCGCGTTTGGCGCCGCGCTCGCCATCGAAGCCCACGTGAAGGATCCAAAAATCGTTCGCTTGGCGCTTGCGTGCAGGTGGTGTGCGCCCCAAATGCACGGCGTTCCGGTGTCGAGAGCGAAGAACGCATCGTCGGCCGCGAGCTTATCCAGTGTGGCCACCAAATATTCGGGTCGAATCGGCTTCTGCGACGGTCCGCGCTCGAGATTTTTGGCAAACGACCGCTCCCAGGCGCGTGTCAGATCGAGCGTCCGTTCGAGGTGCTTTGTCGCCGTTTTTTCCGCGACCATCGACAGCAGCATCGCGACGGTCGGCTTTACGTCCCCGACCAATCCAAGATCGATCGCTGTGCGCCGGCCTATGTGCTTGTCGTCGAGGTCGATCTGCACTTTTTTCACGCCATGGTCGGGCAGAAATTCCGGGAACGGAAAATCCGTCCCGAGCATCAGCACGAGGTCCGCCTCGTGCAGCGCCTGATACGCACCGCCATAACCAAGCAATCCCGTCATGCCGACGGCATTCGGGTTTTCATACTCGAGATATTGCTTGCCGCGGAATGAGTAGCCGACGGGCGCTTTGAGCTTCTTAGCTAACGCAACCACCTCGTCGTGGGAATCGCGGCAGCCGTCGCCGCCGAAGATCGTCACGCGTTCGGCCGCGGCGATCATCTCGGCGAGTCGTTGCATATCAGCATCCGAGGGTCGAACGACCGGCGGATTGGTACGCACGATCGGATCCAGCGTTTCATCGACCGCTTTAACCGCAACGTCGCCGGGGAGCGAGATGACCGTCGGGCCGCGATCGCCGATGGCCGTACGTAATGCCGTCTGCACGACCGCGCGGGTCTGCTGCGGATTGATGATGCGTCCGGTGTAGAGCGACGCCGTCTGAAAGAAGAAATACGGATTCAATTCCTCCAGGGCTTCCGTGTCGATGATGCTCGTTTCCACATCGCCCGCGATCACGATCAGCGGCGCGCC
>PMUE01000350.1 GCA_003167055.1 Vulcanimicrobiota bacterium
GCTCAAGCGTCCTGACGAGTTCTTCATCGTGAACAAGGCGCATCACAACCCGAAGTTCGTCGAGGACGTCGTGCGCGGCATCCTGGCCCGCGCCCTCGACGTGTACGCCGACTTCCCCGACAACACGTACATCGCCGCGACTCAGGTGAACTACGAGTCGATCCACAAGCACGACGCGTTTGCCGAAGCCTTCGGCCGCTTCGGCGAATTTCGCGAGGAACTCAACAGCGGCACCTACGTTACGGCGAAAACCGATCTGGCATCGTGGCTCGGCACCCGCCCCTCGCCGGTTCTTTCACCCTAGCGTTCTGCCGACGGCGAGTTCGCGAAGTGCGTGCGCCACAAACGGCGCAGTTGCCGTGCGTCGCTGAAGCCGCAGCGCTCGGCCACCGATTGCACCGACATCGCGCGATCGCGTAGCAGCGAGCGCGCGTGTTCCAGGCGCAGGATCGTCGCGTAGGATTTCACGCTCGTGCCGGTGGCGGCGCGAAACTGTCGCGTCAGCGTGCGTTCGCTCACGCCGGCGATCGCAGCCAGCGAGGCGAGGGTGAACGGCTCGCCCGCATGTTCCACCAGCCAATCTTGCGCAGTGTGAACTTCGGCAAACGTGTGGTCACGTAGCGCGAAGAACGGACTGAGTTGCTCGTGGGTTCCAGGACGGCGCGCGGTGACGACCATTTCTCGCGCGGCGGCGGCAGCGATGCGCGAGCCGCAGTCTCGCTCTACCAGCGCGAGTGCCAAGTCGATGCCCGCCGCAATGCCGGCGCTGGTGGCGATTCGGCCGTCGAAGACGTAGAGCCGATTGGGCTCGACCAGGACCCGCGGAAACGCACGCTGCAATTCGTCGACGCGTTTCCAATGCGTCGTTGCGCTCCGGCCGTCGAGGAGCCCAGCGGCGGCAAGCGCAAAGGCACCGACGCAGACCGACGTGACCGTCGCGCCGGCATCGTACGAGGCGCGCAGCCAAGCGGTTAGATTTCGCACTGTTCGCTCACGCGCGAGCACGCCGCGGCGCAGCGCGGTACTACCCGGCACGACGATCAAGTCATGCGCGTCGACGTCGCCCGGCAACGGCTGCAATCCGCACAGTCCGACACCTTGCTCGCTGTTCACCCGCTCGGCGTCGGCTGCGAGCAGGACGCGATACGGTGCGCCGGCCGCAGCGGCTTCATGAAAAACTTGCATGGGTCCGGCAAGATCGAAAATTTCCACGCCCGCCGGGATGGCGAAGATGACGCGCCGCGTCATGCGCTGGGCTGCAACGCCGATCGTACGAGCACGTCGGCAACGGTACAGATTCGCGCGAAGCGCCGGCGCAACGCATACTCGGTGCGCTCAACCACCTCGTCGACGGGCAGGACCTCGCTGCCGGGTTCCAGCGTCTTGGGAATCGGAAACGTCAACGTTGCTTCGGTGACGAAGTCGACGTCGAAACCAAGGTCAGCCGCAACGCGTGCCGTGGTTTCGCAGCATTGCTCGGTCTGAATTCCGCTGATCGTAACGCGCCCGACGTGTCGCTCGAGCAGTTGCTGCAGCAAATTCGTGCTAGTGAAACAGTTGCGCGATGTTTTGTGAATCAGCGGCTCTCCCTCACGCGGCGCAAGGAAATCCATCAACCGGTAGTACGGGCTGGCCACCGAGAAGTGTTCGTCTTTGTCGCTATGAAGAAAGTAGAAGACGGGCTCGCGCGCAGCGCGAAAGCCGTCGATCAATCGCAGCACGTTGGCTTCGAACGCGGGATTGTTGCGATCGCGCCAACGCGGCGTCGCTTTGAACGAGTCCTGAATGTCGATCACCAAGAGGGCGTTTGGGATGTGGTCGGAACCGGCCATATAATGCGCCTCGCTTTCTCGTTCGATGATACTAGTAAAATTGCAGGTATGGTAGCCTTGTGACGGCCGGGTAGCGGACAAATCCAGCCACATGCAGGCCCTCGTGGCCTTGGCCCACGATATCTCCCCCGATGGAGTTAGGCGTCCACTTCGAGCGCGAAATTCGCGAACAGCCGAAAACGTGGGAGCGTATCGCGCACTCGGACGCGGCCTCGCGATTGTCCGGCGCGCTCGAGGGCGAGATCGTGCTCGTCGGCAGCGGAAGCTCGCTCTTCGCCGCGCAACTCGGCGCCATCGCGCTGCGACGCCGCGGGATCACCGCGCACGCCGTGGCGGCGACCGAAGCGCTGGGCGACGCGAAAGCCTATCAGCGACGCGTGGTCGTCGCGATCTCGCAGAGTGGTAACTCGAGCGACGTGCTGCTCGCACTCGACGCGCTCCAGCCGTCGCGAACGATCGCGCTCACCAACACCGCTGATTCGCCGCTCGCCGTACGCGCCGATGTCACCATCGACGTCGGCGCGGGTCCCGAGGAAGCGATCCCGGCAACCAAGAGCGTCTCGGGTACGATCGCCATTCTGCTCTCTGCCGCCTCGTTGGTTGCCGGGAAGCACACCCGTGACGCGGAGGTGCTGGTTGCGACCGCGCACACGACCCGCGGGTGGCTGGACAGTTCGGGCGTTGACCCGGTTGTGCGTGCCTCGGTAGCCATTGCTGCGCGGCACGACGTGATGGTGCTTGGCACCGACTACGGTGCGCCGATTGCGCGCGAAGCTGCATTGAAATTCAAAGAGGCGACCTATCTTCACGCCGAGGGCTTTGAGGCGGGAGAGTTTCGTCACGGCAGTGCGGCAATGATCGACGCGTCAAGCGTGGTCCTCGGCATCATGGATCGCGATGCGCTCGAAATCGTCGGACGGCCGCTGCGCGAAGCGCGCAAGAGCGGCGCGCTGCGCTATGTCATCGGCACGACCACGGTGGACGGCGTCACCGCACTTGGCCCGCAGGTCGACGAGGCCTACAACACGCTCGGATGGCTCGTGACCCTGCAACTGCTCGCGCTCTACGTCGCGCGTGCCCGCGGCATCAACAGCGATAATCCGCGCGGTCTAACCAAGGCGATTGTCAGCGAGTGAGTTCGAATAGTCCGACCCTGGTACGCGGCGTCAGTTTGCTCGGTGCGGCGGCAGTAAATGTCATTTCCATGGTCGGCATTGGGCCGTTCATCACGATTCCGCTTGTGCTCGGGGCGTTGCACGGTCCCCTCTCGCTGATCGGATGGCTGCTCGGCGCGTTCCTCGCGCTGTGCGATGGATTGGTGTGGGCCGAACTCGGTTCGGCCTATCCGCGCTCCGGCGGGACCTATGGCTATTTGCTCGCG
This sequence comes from Vulcanimicrobiota bacterium, assembly GCA_003167055.1. Lineage (GTDB taxonomy): Bacteria > Vulcanimicrobiota > Vulcanimicrobiia > Vulcanimicrobiales > Vulcanimicrobiaceae > Aquilonibacter > Aquilonibacter stordalenmirensis. The sequence goes on from PMUE01000350.1 coordinate 3,214, forward strand.
ATCTTCGGACGGCGTGGCATCGGGTCGCTTCCCGCCTTTCTCTTCGTGTGGGGAACGATCTTCATCACGCCGCTCACGCTCGCAAGCGGCTACATCGCGTTCGCGGACTACACGGGTTACCTCGTGCCCCAACTTGCCGCCTCGCCGATTGGGCTCAAGCTGCTCGCCGTGGAGGTTGGACTGGTGACGCTGTTCGCGCTGTATCGCGGCATCAGGACGATCGAACGAATAAGTCTCGTACTAGGTGCGGTCTCGATCCTTGCGCTCGTGTGCGTTGCCGGCGCCGCCTTCGTTCGCTGGTCGCCGCATCTTGCGTTTACGCTCGGTCCGCACGATTCGCTGTGGGGCGGCCTAGGGGCGGGTCTTGGATCCGGACTTCTCATCGCGATGTATTACTACATTGGCTACAACGCGGCCAATACGATCGGGGACGAAGTCATCGAACCGCAGCGAACGCTGCCGCGCTCGATCGGGATCGCGATCGCGCTCGTTGCCGTACTATACATCGCGATGCAGACCGGCGTGCTCGGCGCGATCCCGTGGCAACAGTTTGTACCGCTTGCGAACGGGCAAACGCCACCGCTCGGCCAGCACCTCGGGTCGGCGATCGTCGAGCGCGTCTTTGGCCTACCTGCGGCCGTCGGAGTGACGCTCCTGATTCTCATCACCGCCTTCGCGTCGGTCTACGGGGTGCTGCTCTCCGCCTCGCGTATCCCGTATGCTGCTGCAACCGACGGACTCTTTTTGCGCCCGTTCGCCCACGTGCACGCGCGCCATCGGTTTCCCGACATTTCGCTCCTCGTTATGGGCGGCATCGCGCTCATTGCGTGCTTCTTTACGCTCGACCAAGTCATCAGCGCACTTCTGACGCTTCTCGTACTCGTGCAATCGATCGCACAGATTGTCGCGCTGTTCGTGATGCGCAGACGTGGCGTTCGCGCACCGTACCGCATGTGGCTCTATCCACTCCCGGCGCTCCTTGCGCTCGCGGGATGGGTCTACATCTTTTGCAGCGCCTGGTGGCCGTTCATTGCCTTTGCCGTCATTATGGTTTCAGTAGGAGCGGGAGTTTACTTTGCCACCGGGAGAAGCACGATCGATGGCGCAGATTGAAATACAGCGCGAAGCGTCGAGCGCGTTCTACGAGCTCCTCGCCGAATACGAGGCGAGCTTGCCGGATGCTCTGCGGCATGGCTCCCTTGAACCGAATCTTGTCGCGTTTGTGGCATCGGTCGACGGAGCGCCGTGCGGGTGCGTCGCGCTGGATGAGTGCGACGCCACAGCCGGGATCGTCAAGCGGCTGTACGTGCAACCGGCCTTCCGGCAGCACGGCGTCGCTCGTGCGTTGATCGACGCTCTCGTCCAAGTTGCGCGCGAACGTGGCTACACACGCGTCGTGCTCGACACCGATCGCGAAGCGCTCGCGCCGGCCTATCGCTTCTACATGAAGTACGGATTCAAGGAATGCGGGCCGTACGTCGAGGCCGTATCGTACGCGTGTCCGACCTTTATGGAACTCCCATTGTAGCACCACTGTAGCAGTAAACTACGTTGACCGTCTCCGATTTGGCGAGTACGCTGAGGGTCCGCTAAACACGAGGAGAAGATCATGCCAACGATTACCCTACGCGACAAAACAGAACTTTATTACAAAGATTGGGGTAAGGGGCAACCGGTCGTATTTAGTCATGGGTGGCCGCTCGATGCAGACGCATGGGAAGACCAGATGTTTTTTCTCGCATCCAAAGGCTATCGGTGCATCGCGCACGATCGCCGCGGACACGGACGTTCCGGCCAATCGTTCGACGGCAACGACATGGATACGTATGCCGACGATCTGGCCGAACTGACCGAAAAGCTCAATCTAAAGAATGCAGTCCACATCGGGCATTCGACCGGCGGCGGTGAGGTGACACGATACATCCTCCGTCACGGGAACGCGCGCGTCGCCGGTGCCGGCCTCATTAGCGCGGTGCCGCCGCTGATGCTCAAGA
>PMUE01000217.1 GCA_003167055.1 Vulcanimicrobiota bacterium
CGCAATCGCGGCGGCAATTTCGTTGAGGTTGTGCGGCGGAATGGTGGTCGCCATGCCGACGGCGATCCCGCTCGAACCGTTGAGCAAGAGCTGCGGCAGTCTGCCCGGCAGCACGCTCGGCTCGGTCCCTTGGTTATCGAAGTTAGGAACGAACGGAACCGTCTCTTTTTCAATGTCGGCGAGCACTTCGAGCGCTAACCGCGCCAGGCGCGCCTCGGTGTAGCGATAGGCCGCCGGCGAATCCGGATCGATCGAGCCGAAGTTGCCGTGCCCGTCGACCAGCGGATAGCGCAGCGTGAAATCTTGCGCCATGCGCACGAGGGCGTCGTAGACCGAGCTGTCTCCGTGCGGGTGATAGCTCTTGAGCACCTCGCCGATGATACCGGCGCACTTGCGGTGCTGCTTCGTCGGGTCGAAACCCATGTCGCGCATTGCGAAGAGGATGCGTCGCTGCACCGGCTTGAGGCCGTCGCGGACGTCGGGCAGCGCGCGCGAGGCGATGACCGACATGGCATACGAGAGATAGCTCTCCCGCATTTCATCTTCGACGTTAACGTGTTGAATGATATCGTTGTGCATTTAAATTAAAAAAGCGCCGACCACGCGGCGTAGGACCCCTTCCTTCTCTGACAGGAATCTTCTTTAATATATTCGCGTTCTACGGTGGGTCTTCCCACACCGGGATGCCCTCGTCGTCGACCGCTTCGACGGCCAAGTCATCGAAGGAAATCGCCCCGGCCGGCAGTGGCGACGGCGCGGGCTCGGCGGCAAGCGCGTCGGCTTCGCTAAAGGCCGACGCCTCCGCCGGCCAGGCCAAGTCTACGTCGCTCTCCGGGGCATCGAAATTCACTGCGGGCCGGGGCGCCCCCGGCGCCGGCGCAGGCGAATTGGCAGATGCCGCGGGCGATTCGGGGGTGCGCAGCGATTGCACGCTTGTCCCGATGCGCGCTTTGGCGGCCTTGGCCGCGGTTGCGATCAACGCCAAATGATCTTGGACGGACTGCTGCAGCTCCGCTTCGAAATCGCCGCTCGACATGCCCGATAGCTTCGCCGCGTGGGCGCGACAGACTTTCCCGACACAAACCGCCTTCGAATCATTTGCTGCGGAGTTTTCGCGCGTGCTGCAGCCGGGCGACGTCGTCGCGCTTTCTGGCGAACTCGGCTCGGGCAAAACCACCTTCGTGCGCGCCGCGGTGCGCGCGCGTCATGGCGAGGATCAGACCACGAGCCCGACGTTTACGTTTTGGCACCGCTACGCCGGGGATCCGCCGATCGATCATCTCGATCTCTATCGCGTCGACGATCCAGCCGAGCTGCACGAATTGGGGCTCGAGGAAGCGTTAGACGGGCACTCCATCGCCTTCATCGAGTGGTGGACGCACGCGCCCTCGCTCGTGCCGCAGCGGCGGTACGAGGTGACGATTGCCGGCGCGGGCGATCAGCCGCGCATCATCGAGGTCCGGCGGCCCACGTGATCGTGCTTGGAATGGACGGTGCGCTCGGCGGATTCTCGGCCGCAATTGCACGCGACGGCGCAATCGTCGCGGCGCGCGCGCTCGACGGCAACGTCGCCCTCGAATCGGGCCTCGGCGCGCTCGCCGCATTGCTGCGTGAGGCCGCGTTGGAGCCAAAAACGCTCGACCGGTTGGCGGTCGGCGTTGGACCCGGCGGATTTACTGGTCTGCGCATCACGATAGCCTATGCAAAGTCGCTGGCTCAGGCGTGGGAGCGTCCACTCGTGCCTGTGTCTTCATTCGATGCGCTCGAGCTCGGGCGCAATCTGCCACGCGTTCTCACGGTGGTCGTCGGTCGAAGCGGGGTCATCTCGGCGCGGTATCGCATGGGAGAGGCAAGCAAGCGCGCCTCGGGCCGGATCGACGACGTGCTGCGCGAGGTTCTGCTCGACCTCGTGCCCGGCGAGCTCAATGTCGTCGGTGCCCCAGAGGACGTATCCTGCGCCCTCGCCGAAGGCGGGTGGACTGTGAATGCACTCACGCCGCTCGTGACGCCGCCGGCCGCAGCCATTGCGCTGTTGGGCGCCGGTGCGCGCCCTGCCGCAAGTGCCCATGAAGTGCGCGCCGATTACGGTGAGCTTCCCGCGGCGAAAGTTCCGCGCTTTTCTCCCGCACCGCGCAACGCATGAAAGCCGAACTTTCGCACGTTTCATCCGAGCGGCCTGAACCGCTCGATATCGTGCCGATGGTGCACGCCGATATCACCGACGTGCTCGCGATCGAGCGTGCCTCGTTCGTCACAACCTGGCCGGCCGACGCCTTTTACAACGAGTTGCACACCAACAAACTCGCGCACTATTATGTCGGCCGCGTGGGCGGCAAGGTCGTCGGCTACGGCGGCATCTGGGTCATCTTCGAGGATTCACACATTACGACGATTGCCGTCGATCCGTCGATGCGCGGCCGGCGTTACGGCGAAACGCTCTTGCTCTATCTCCTAGATCAGGCGATTGAACGCGGCGCTTCGTGGATGACGCTCGAGGTGCGCGAAAGCAACGTCAGCGCGCAGCAGCTCTACCGAAAGTATGGCTTCACCACGGTTACGACGCGCAAGGGGTATTACAGCGACAACAACGAGAACGCACTCGTCATGTGGGCAGGCAATCTGCGGGGTGACCTCTTTCGCGCACGCCTCGAAGCGCTGCGCGCGCGTTTGGCATAACCGTTGATAGCAGCACTCGAAGGCATGTACTTGGGTGAACCGCTCCCGACCGCGAGCGCAGCCATGGGCAAACCGCAGGCCGTTATCTTCCGCGAGATGCCCGGATATCAGTGGCGCCAATCCACGGGACTCGTGATCACCGTCCTTACGGGAGCGAACGGTGGCATCACGCTTATCGATGAAACCGCTGCTCCCGCCGATCAGCCGCTTGGATTAGCCACGGAAGATTCGCGTGAGATCGGCTATACCTTCAACCAAAGCGACCACACAAGCCTAGCGCTAGAAGCTCCGGCGACCGTTTGCAAAGGCAACTTCGGGGCCGATTGCTGGGAATATCACTACGACAACGACCTCATGCTGCGCTTTGATTTTGCTGGAAGCAGCAAAGCCGGCGGCAGTTTGCGCGAGGTCACGCTGGCGAACGAATCGCTCTTGCAGAAGCTTCACCTCGATCCGTGAGCTACGCCGAGCTCACGCGCGCGGTGCGTGCCCACTTAGATCAGGATCATCGCTATCGGCATTGCGTCCGCGTTGCTCGCAGCGCCGACGTTCTCGCGCAGATTCACGGCGTTGATCCGCGCAAAGCGCGCCTGGCGGCGCTGCTTCACGATCTTGCTCGCTTGTATTCCGGCGAACGGCTCATCGACGAGTGCGAGCGGCGCGACCTTCCGATCGGCGAGTTCGAACGCCGCAATCCGGTCGTGCTCCACGCGCCACTCGGTGCTGCGCTGGCTCGCGAACAGTTCGGCGTCGAAGACCCCGAGGTACTTTCGGCGATCGCCAAACACACGCTCGGCGACGAAGCGATGTCGCCGCTCGACTGCATCGTCTACCTTGCCGACGCACTCGAACCTGGCCGCGACTTTGCCAATCGCCGCTTTATTTGGGACCTCGCGTGTGTTGATTTGCGCGCGGCAATGTCGGCGGCCATCGTCGATAACTTTCTGTACCTCGCGTCGCTGGCTCGCGAACCGGCACCGCAGACGGTCGCCATGCAACGCATCTTCGATCCATCCGTTTCACAGGGAGTCCAACCATCGCTGAATTGATCGACGTCGTACGCGACGCCGCGCTCGAGAAAAAGGGCGAAGATTTCATCACCATCGACGTCACCGGACGCACGATCCTGGCCGACGCCTTCGCGATCGTCACCGGCCGGTCGAAGATTCAGACGCGCGCCATCGCCGATGCGATCGTGGAAAGCTGCAAGATCGAGGGCCTTCCAGTGCGGCGGGTCGAGGGACATTCCGACGGCTCGTGGATTTTGATCGATCTCGGCAACGTCATCGTCAACGTCTTCACCCCCGACCAGCGGCAGTTCTACAATCTGGAGCGGCTCTGGAGCGAGGTCGAGAAACGGCAGGCGCAAGGGTTATGAGCAATCGAGTTCGTCTCGTCCACGAGACCCGAGTCCGGCGGGCACGCCGGGAGTGGTGGAAGCGCGCCCTGATTTGGGCCTTCATCATCGTTTTTGCCTTCAGCGTCGCCGGCGGCGTGATCGCGATCACGGTCTCGCGGTGAAACCTGGCGAGTGGGACCGGGATACTAGGGAGCGGAGGATCCAAAGAACTGTCATGACTCGTTTCGGATCGTTGGCTGCCGTACTGCTCGCCTTGCTTGCAAGCGCGCTGCCGGCCCTTGCCGCCGCGCCTATTCAAGACGGCGTGGGGATGTTCTCAGCGTCGACCGTCGCAACGCTCAATCAAGAGATCAGCAGCTTCACCGCACAGACCGGCAAGCAGATCGTGGTTGTTACCGTGCCGTCGCTCAACGGCAAGCCGCTCAAAGATGCGGCCGAAGCGGTGTTCCAGCAGCAGAGCGTCAACGGCGTGTTGATCTTCATCGCGAAGGATGATCGCGCGGACTTCATCCTGACCGACAACGCATCGGCGCAATTTTT
>PMUE01000188.1 GCA_003167055.1 Vulcanimicrobiota bacterium
CCGCCCTCGCGCCAATACGCGTGGGTGATGACGTAGTGCCGGCCGACCTCGCGTCCCGCTTCGATCTCGCGTCCCGGTGGAAGCGCCCAGTGAAATAGCGCGTTGTAGCGCGTGACGCGCTCGTCGTTCGCGGTCGCTTTAACATGTTCGAGGAACGTCGAGAAGCGCCCGATCACGCGCCGCTCGTTGAGACTGCGTGCAACGCGCGCGAACTCCTCGAGGCTCACGCCGGCTTCATCCGCTCGCGCACGCCACAGATCGCGCACAATCTCGTCGGCCGAGAATTCGCGTTTGAGCGCACCGAGTACACGCCACTCCAGCGGCGAGAGTTCGACGATGGCGGTGTTCATCGGTTCCGCAAACGCGTCAGCGCGCGCTCCCGGTTCAAGACCGCGGCGACGCACGTGGCCGACGCCGAGCGCAAACACCAACTTTGCCGGCATCAGACGGAAGGCATCAGCACCGACCTCACCAGCCAAAAACTCGGCGTGCTTGCGCAGCGAGTAGCCCTGCGGCACTTTGAGGGTCGTCCAGAGGCGATAACTGCTGCCCGGCGTCGCCGCGTCAGTCGAACGGATGACCACGTGTCCCGAGAACGGATCTTCCTTGAACATATAGTCGAAGGCGGCGTCGAGGCGCTCGGCCGGGACCTGCCAAGCAACGAGCGCACCTTGCGCGAGATTGGTCGACATCAGTGTCTGACGGACGCGCCGGATCGTGCCGGCGCGCAGCATCGCTACGATTCGCTCGATCACGGTCTCGGGCGCGATGCCGCTGCGCGCGCAAATCTCCCCGACCGGGTCCGCCTGGAAGCCGGTCAGGCGGTCTTCCGAAACGGCAAGGATTGCGGCGTTGACCGGGTCGGAAACCGCCGCGGGAACCGTGGGATGCGAGGACATGCCCCCCTGGTTTACAGGCTCAGGTCGCTCGCCCCTAGGACGTACGCGTACTGCGCCTCGGCCTGACGTTCGCCGTAGAGCGCTGCGACATACGCCGTCTGCGCCGTCGCGAGGTTCGCCTCGGCCGTGACGATCGCCGTGATCGTGGAGGCGCCCACCTTATATTGGGCCTGTGTCGCCTGCAGGCTTACCGTGGCGCTGGTGACCTCGGCCTCCGCCTGCACGAGATTTGCGCGCGCCGAGATCAGATTCGCCAGACCGCCGCGCACGTCGGATTGGACCTGCAGACGCGTCATCGTCATCGACGCACTGGCCTGATCGAGCGTCGCCGACGCGACGGCGACGTTGTAATTCGTCTGACCTTGATCGTAGATCGGAATGCTCAACGTCGCGCCAAGCGACTCCGGCGAGGAATACGGCAACAGGACGCCGGCACCCGAACTCAATTGCCGGCTTTTCCCGCCGGTGGCGTCAGCAGTCAGCGTCGGAAACCGCGCGAGCTTGGCAAAGCGCAGATTCTCTTTGTCCGATTCCACGGTATGTTCGGAGGAAAGAAAATCAGGACGAAGCGTGTAGGCTTCTTGCAGCGCTTGCTGATAACTGAGAATTTTCGCCTGCGGCGGCGACGCTCCGAGCAACTTCGGCGAAATCGCGGTATCGGCATCGAGTCCGAGCACGGTCGCAAACGCGGCTTGCGCCGCAATCGCCGCACCTTGCGCCGTGACCAGGGCACCGCGCGCCTGCGCGGTTTGGAACTGCGCAGCCGCGAGGTCGGAACGCGCGGCCGCGCCGGTGCGAATCTGCGCAATGACGTACTGCTCGTTTATTTCGAACTCGCGCACAAGCGCGTTGTCGGATTGAACGCTGGCGTTATCTTCGAGCAGCAAATAATAATCGGTCGCGACATTAAACGCGAGCGTCTGCAACTCACGCAAGAGCGTGTCCCGACCGGCAAAGTCGGCTTCTTTCGCGCTACGAATACCGGCGATGGTGCGTCCGCCGTCGTAGATGAGCTCGCTAATCGATATTTGCGCCGAGAGCGATGTACTGGTCACGGGCACCGACGAAGCGGTCGGCGCAGCCGACGAGAGGCCGTTGCCGGTGTTCTCGTATGTGCCGTACTGGCGCGTCGCTGAAGCCTGCGCGGAGACCGCGGGCAATAATGCACCCTTCTCAGCCCCGTACTTGGCGGCAATCTCGAGATATGCAGCGCGTTCCGAGGCAAAAGCCGGCGATTGCGCGACGGCAATGTCAACCGCCTGATTGAGCGTCACGGTGATCGGAATGCCCGGACGCTGCTTTTGCGCCGCGACGTCCGGCGCGGGCGAGCCGTACGCGGGATATGGAATCGGCGTGCCCGAGGTCGTCGGCATCGGGGCCGGCGTCGGCACGGTGATGGGCGCTTGCGACGGCTGCGCGCCGACCGCGAGTGGGACGCACAAAACTAGCGCGACGGCAACGGACAGCGATCGCGCCAAAAATCGGCGAGGCGACGTCATTTCGAGGTGTTTCCCCCATTCGCCGGAGCCGAAGCGGACCCGGGCGGCGAGTTGACGGCAACGAGACTGCCGTCCTTAAGCGTGTCAGGGCGTGTCGTGATCACCTTCGTGCCGGGCTGCACTTTCGGTGAGATCACTTCGGAGAGCGTATCGGTCTGCACGCCGACGCGCACCGCTACCTCTTGTGCCTTATTGTCGGCGCCGACGACGTAGACGGCGTTGCCGTTTTCCGTCTGCGCAACGGCCGAACGCGGGACGACAATTGCGCCCGAGTGCGCCTCACGTGGCACAGTCGCGGTCACCAGCATGCCGCCGCGTAACACATCACCGGCATTGCCCATTTGAATGCGCGCCAGGTACGAGAGCGTGCCGCTGGTTGGAACGGCATTCACCGTGCTGATGCGGCCTTGGAAGTTACGACCGGGGAGCGAACTGCTGGTGAAGCTCACTTGTGACCCGGGTTGCACGTAGGGCAAATCCGTGTCGGGCACGTTGATGTTGATCCACAACGTATCGATGCGCGAAATCGCAAGCACGGGAGCCGACGGCCCCGCATAGGCACCCGGATCGAGCAATCGCTGCGTGATCACGCCGTCATACGGCGCATACAGCGTCGTTTGCGCGACCTGCGTGTTGAGCGTGCGCGCATTGGCTGCTGCGGCCTGCGCGGACGCCACCGCGGCCTTGGTGTTCTCCTGGCTCACAACGTTGTTCTGCAACCCGATCCGCGCGGTGTTAAAGGCCTGTTCCGCTTGCACGTACGCTGCGTGCGCGGCTTCGAGCTGCGCCTGCGAAACGTAGCCGTCCTTATACAGTGCCGTATCTTGGTCATAGACGAGCTTGGCGTTACTCAAGGCAGCGGCATTCGTCTGCAACGTAGCTTGATTCGTTTGGATCTGAACCGGGAGTCCAACCTGCGAACCCGTCGCCGTCGCGGACTGCTGCTGCGCCTGTGCCTGTGCCTGCTGCGCTTGCGCGCGCAAGACCGAATCATCGATCCGCGCCAGCACCTGTCCCGAGCGAACGCGATCGCCCACGTTGACGGCGATCGACGTGATCGTGCCGTTCTGCTGGAACGCTAGCACCGACTGCTCGAGCGGTGCGACCTGTCCGTCAAGCGACACGTAGGTCGCAATGTTCTGCCGCGTTGCCGCAGCGACGTCGACGCTCAACGGCGGCACCTGGTGCTGCGGGCCCTGGCTGCATGCGTTCAATGCCAGGGTAACGCCCAATGCGTAGACCGCAGCTCGCTGGTAATCCATGATACTCCCTATCTGATCGGCGGATCGCTTGTCTATGCCTGGATACGTGCGACCCGCCCGCTTTGATTCACGATCCTGGCGTGTAATCCTGATAATATGCTTCACCCACCCGAACAGCGCTAGGAGCAAACTCGGTTTCCGCGTATTCTCCCCCGGCATGAGCGCGAAACTGGAGATCGGGCGCGCGTACAGCCTTCAAACCCGGGTCGAGGAATGGATGACCGCGGAGAAGGCCGGAAACAAGGGCGTCGATGTTCTTTCGACCTCCATGCTCGTGCAGCTGGTGGAGACCGCCGCGCTCGCATGCATCGAGCCTGCGCTCGGCCCGGATCTGGTCTCGCTGGGCACCCATATCGACCTCGAGCATCACAAGCCGGTTCCGGTCGGGTTCATCGTTCGAACCGAGGTCGAGGTTGTAATGGTCGATGGACCGCGTTTGAGTTTTGCCGTTGCCGTTTTCGACGAGCAAGAAGCGGTGGCCGAAGGCACGCATGAACGGTACCTCATCGAACGCTCGAAATTTCTCGCAAAGCTTGAAGAAAAGCTCGCTTCCGGCTAGGGTGAAAGAAACCCAGCCAGCCTGGGTCTCACTGCAGGGGGGGCAAACGGCCTCCCGAACACATTAAGAAGGTTTGTCTCGGGAGGCTGTGCCTTTTTCGCCCGGAACGGGTGGGGTATGGCCTAATGCGTGCCGGAATGCCGCCTCGAGTCAACTCGTGGAATCATTAAAGAAAACTCTCTCCTAGGAGGAAACATTGAAGCGACTGAGCACCGGAGTCCTCGCCGCGCTGTTAGCAGCCGGTTTCGGACTTAACGCGGTCGCCGCCCCGACCTCTGCATCGCATGGAAACATTGGAACCAACGCGATTGCGCAGTCGGGTGGCGCCATGGAGGCTCCGCCGGCGAACTTCGGTTCCCCGCCGTCGGGGCAGATACCGATCCTCTACAACGACCACCACGTCTATGCAAAGCCCGACGTCCTCAAGCAGGGTCGCGTGCTCGCCGCGCTCGTGCGCGGGGGTACTGTGCTCATCCCGCTTCGTTCGATGTTCGAACAAATGGGCGCGACCGTGTCGTACGACGCGGCCAGCAAGACGGTGGACGTAAGTAAACCCGGCGCCGACGTGAAGGTCACGGTCGGTAAGCCGGAAGTTGTCATCAACGGCGAGTCGCGTCCGCTCGACGTGCCGCCCATCATGTACCAAGGCCACGTGCTCGTTCCGGTCCGGGTGATCTCGGAAGGCATGGGCGCGTACGTCCAGTGGGTGCCCGACAAGCAGGTTGTCGTTGTGCGGTATATCCCGCCGACGCCGCCTCCGACGCCCACGCCTCCGCCGCCGCCGCCGCCGGCAACAGCACCGCCGACGCCGACCCCGGCGCCGGTCGCAACGCCGTACAAAGATCTCTTCATCGCGGGTGACTATCTCGCGTCGCAAAAGGTCTACGACGAGTGGAGCCCCGGCAATGTGGCAAGCGGCAACCATAACGGATTCTCGTGGGGCATGCACGGTGCCGGCGAGTTCGATCTGTTCGGTCTGCCGTGGATGCTCGAAGGCAGCTATCAACAGCTGAATTACGAGCACGACTGTGGTGTCGACGCCTTGGGCGCATACACGCCAAACTGCGACGTGACCACTATCGGTGGCCTCGGCTCAACGGCAGTTCCGGCGTTTACGGTAAGCAATTACCAAGCGCAAGCCAAACTCGGACTGAAGATTGCCGATCCGCGGATTTACATCGGCGTCGGCTATCTATGGATGTCGAACAACGCGGGCTACCCGCGTGTATCGAACGTCGGGTTCGGTGCCGAGAAACTGCCCGATCTCAATCACCCGTTCTCGATTTACGCGAGCGTGTGGTACTACGGCAACGTGAAGGGCAACTTCACGGATCCGTCGGGCAACAACTACCAATTGGCGTACAACATACTTAGCTACACGGGCGGTGTGACGTACGCATTCTCCGGTACCCCGATCTTCCTTGAAGCCGGGTTCGTCGGAGAAGAGCTCAAGAACAAGATCAACGCTCCGAGCGACGCGACCAACTTCGGTCCGTTCATCGGTCTCGGTCTCAAGTTCTAAATGGTCTGGCCCGGGTCTGAAAGGGCCCGGGTCGCACATCGTGTGCTCCAGACCTTTACCCACCTCGTGGTGGGTGGATGCTAAGGAGAAGAGCCTCCGGGAAACCGGAGGCTCTTCTCTTTTAATTAGCGCTTCTAATTCAGCGCGTCGGCGTCGGGGTCGGAGTTGGCGCCACCATCGGCTGGTCGGTTGGTGCCGGTGACGGCTGCACGCACGGTGGAGTGATGATTTGGACGTTGGGCTGCCCCGGCGCGGACGCCGGCGTCGGCGTCGCGGCCGGCGTCACGTCCGCCGGGACGGTCACGCCGCTGGGCAACGGCGTCGGGCACAGTTGCGCATTTGCAAAATAGTGCTCGGTGAATCCGTGCGAGATATCGGCCTTCTCGAGCTTTCCGAAATACGTTCCGCCAAATCGCGAAGTGAGCACGTGCATGTACGTCCACGCCTTCTGCTGCGCCTCGACGGTGTAAATTTTCTTATACATGACAATCGCGAGGAAGTAGCTGCGCGCAAGTTGCGGATCGCCGGGATACTTGTGCGCCCATGCTTCGAGCGCGTCGTCGGCAAAGTTGACCTTGTTGATGATGCCGCTATCTGTCGTGTAATCGCCGGCGCGAATGGCTTCATCGTGGAAGGTGTTGTTGATGCCGAGAAAACTCATCTTCATCCGGCCGAAATACTCGTCGCCCGGGGCGGCATGCGTGTAGTTTTCGCATTGCTGTTTCGCAAATTTGCTCTTCAGACTCGCGCACGAGTCCTTGGGCGCGGCCGTCGCCGCCGGTTTGGGCGTGCTGGCTGCGGGCGCAACCGCGCTCATGGCGGCGGTGAGCGCGACAAACGAGACACACACATAGAACGGAGTCGATTTCACGAAGGCTCTCCCCAATGGCGGCCGCCTGCGGACGGCAAAGCGTATCGTGCGAGGTATTCGCAAGGCCAGGAGCAGCTCCCGTGTAGAACAGCCCGGGGTGCCACGTATGATTCGGCTTGCCGCGTTGCAACTGCGCGCGCACGATCGCAGCGATTACGAGCGCCTGCGCGTTTCGCTTGTCGAGCGTATCGAGCGTGCCGCAATCGATCACGATCTCTTGGTACTCCCCGAAGGAACCTTCCCGGCGTATGTGCTTGGTGACGACACGATCGACGAACGCTTTGCTGTGGGGGTAATCGACAGGCTCGCGGAGGTCGCACGGGGCGCATCGTGCGCGATCGTTGCCGGCGTGGCAGTGCGACGCGGCGACGCACTCTACAACGGGGCGATCGTCATCGATCGTGACGGCTCGGTGGCGGGATCCGCCGAAAAGATTTTTCTCTGGCACTTCGACCGCCAATGGTTCGCTCCGGGCTCCGCCATCGCGCCGGTGCAAACATCGATCGGCCGGCTCGGTGTGTTGATCGGCGCCGATGGCCGCATGCCGGGTATCGCGCGCGCACTCATCGATCGCGGTGCCGAACTGCTGGTGATGCCGACGGCCTGGGTGACGTCCGGACGCGATCCACATCACCTCGAAAACTTGCAAGCTGATCTGCTTGGGCAGGTGCGCGCGTTTGAAAACGGCGTCCCGTTCATTGCCGCCAACAAATGTGGAGTCGAGCGCGGCATGGTCGCGTACTGCGGCAAGTCGCAAGTCGTGGACGCCGCCGGCGAGGTCGTCGCGATGGCCTCGCAGGAACGCGAAGAAATCCTAACCGCGCAACTCAGTCTTGGGCCGCCGGCACCGATGCGCGTACGCCGGCCGGCGCCGTCGCCGCGCGGGCCGAGCAGCGAACGTGGCGTGCGCATCGCCATCGCCGCAACCGCATTACCGAACGACATCGGCGAACGGCTGCGCATTCTCGAAGCCGATCTCGCGCTCGCTCCAAACGGCGACGACGATTTCGCGACACTCGATCGTAGCGTCGCAGCCGTGCGCATCGATGCGCCGGATGCGTTCGATCCCGGATTGCTGGTGGCGTACCGCTTGGCGGGCTACCGCGTTGCGATTCTCGATGCCGCAGCGTCCCATCCATGGCTCGAGCGAATTGCCCGTGCACGCGCGGCCGAGTTACGAATGTACGTGATCGTTTTCGACCGCGCTGCACCGCGCGCGTTTGCGGTCGATCCGGATGGCGCGATCGTCGCCGGGACGTTCGAAGACTTTCGCATCGCAAGCTTCGCGCTCGATCCGCGCCGGACCGAGCAAACGCTGGTCGCTCCAAATACCGACGTCGCCGAAGGCGTCGCGTTGGTGCAATCGCTGGTGCATCGCGAAGCGGGCGTCTCGTGAGCATTCACCCCTCGGCGCGAGCAAGCCACCAGCGCGTCGTTCCGTTTTTTACCGCCGTCGTGGCGGTGCTCGCTGCGCTTGGGACGCTGTATTCACATCATCGTTCGATTCAGGCACTCGCGCTGCGCAACGACGTCGTGCTCCTCACCGCCAAGGCTTCCGATCAGTATCAGTATTATCAGACCCAGCAACTCAAAGGCACGCTCTATCAGGCGCTCAAGATGCCGAAAGACGCGGCACGAGAGCAGCAAATATCGCTTCCCGTCTACGTCGAGGCCAAGGGCCTCGAGAAACAGGCGGATCAGGACCAAGAGCGCGCGGAAGCGCTGCTGAGTTCATTTGAGACCCTCGAGATTTCGACGACGCTATTCGAAATCTCCATCGCCTTCGCGTCGATCGCCGCGCTCACGTACGCGCGCATTCCGTTGTGGCTCGGGGCCGGTTTAACCGCCGTTGGCTTTGTGGTTGGCATCATCGGATATTTTCAAGCACATTGAAACGCCGGCTCGCGCTTCTTATACTTGCTGCGGCGGTTGCTGCCGCGCCGCGGCCGATTCCGATCCATCGCGCCGCCGGTTTGATCGCAGCGGCACCCCTGCCGTACCTTCCCGGCAGCACCATACCGATTCGTGTTAACGGCTTCAATCCGCCCTTCACGCTGTTTTTGAGCGGAGCCGGCAGCGTTTCGGACGATCGCTACGAGGTCGCTGCCGGCGCTGACGCGAGCACGGTGATCGCCGCCGGCCCCGCGGGTCTCGCGATGCGCGCCTTTGCGATCGCGCCGCCGCCCGACCCGCATCGTCCATTCATTGCGGTAGCAAGTTACGACGACGGCATCGTGCTGCACGACGCGGCGGCACCGTTTCGCGCGCGCGCGGCACTAGGAATTGGTGGTGCACCCGGCGACGTCGCCGTCAATGCGGCCGGCGCGATCGCGACCACGGCAACCGACGGGATGAGCGCAACGATCGCCACCCTCGATCCATGGACCGTGCATCGCTACGATAATGTGCCGCTGGGCGACGAGGTTGCTTTCGATTCGCGCAGCGGTGCGCTGTTCGTGACCAACCGAGAGCTCAACGGCGCCGGCGCGCTAACGCGCATCGCGGCCGACGGCAGCGTCGCGCAGCGAGTCCTGGGCCTGACCGCTGAAGGGATCGTCATCGATTCCGCCCGGCAACGCGTCTACGTCGCGAACGTCAACGACGGCACCGTTTCCATCGTCGACGCCGGCAGTATGGTCGAGTTGCGCCGCTTCCGCGTCGTCGATCGCGTCTTCTCGCTCGCCCTCTCGGAAGGCGGCTCGCGGCTCTTCGCCGTTTCGAATCAAAGCGTCGACTCGCCGTTTGCCGCGGCCGGCAGCGTTGTCGCCGTCGACGTCGCCGCCCGTGATCCGCACGTCGTCGCGCGCAGCGAACGCCTGGCGTTTCCGATCGGCGTCGCCTTTGACGGCACGCACAATCGCCTGTACGTCACCGATGAGGATACCGACGCGGTCGACGTCCTCGACGCGCAAACGCTGCGCGCGATCCGCGCACCCCTGCGCACCTGCGAGACGCCGTGGAAACCGTCGATCGATCGCGGACTGCTGTTCGTTCCGTGCGCGCGCAGCGATCAGATCGACGTCTTCGACTTGGCAACGCTCCATCGTGTCAAGGGCGCGCCCTTTTCGACGGGCGGCTACCCGCTTGCTGTCGCCGTTTGGATGCCGCCGGCGTAAGATACTGAACATGCTCCTCACCCTGCTGCTCGCGATTCTGCCCGGTCATCTCGATCCGGCCCCGCCGTTTCCGCGCATCGCGTTCGACGCACCGACCATCGAACGCATCGCGCCCGGCGTCGAATATGGCGAATACGACATGGTGACCGACGCTGGTCCGATCGTCGTGCACGCCATTGCCATCGATCCGCACGCACCCGATATCGGGCTCAATAGCGTACTGGCAAGCGACACGCTCGCCTCCGGCGGCGAAACAGTTTCATCGATGGCGCGACGTACCGGGGCAATTGCCGGCATTAACGGCGACTACTTCGACATCGGCAATACCAACCGCCCGACGAATGTGGTCGTACGCGGCAGCGCACTGATGAGCACGCCGACCAAGCGGTACGCACTTGCGATCGGCGTCGACGGAACGCCGCAGATCATCGAGATGCAGTTTGCGGGTACACTTACGCTGGCCGATCGCACCGACACGCTGGATGCAATCAATCATCTGCCCGATGGTGGAACTTCGTTGTTCACGCCGGCCTTCGGCCGCGTTCCTCCATCAAACAATCTCACCCTTGTGGGGCTTGTGCCAACCAACGGAACGCCGCCGTTTGCAACCTATCGTGTTACGGGCGTCCTCGACAACACGACCGCGCAGCCGGCCGGATATTACCTCGCGATCGGCTTGGATGCATATGCGCGCATCGGCGTTCCCGACATTGGCGAGACGATTGCTGCAAGCGGCGATCTCGCGCCGATGTCGCTTGCCAAACTCGTCGCCGCCATCGGCGGCGGTCCGCTGATTTTGGACGGCGGAGCGTGGGTCGACGACCCCGACGGGCCAAACGGCGGCGAATACGCGCAACGGATTCCGTGCAGCGGCGCTGCGGTTGCACCGGACGGTACGCTCTTTTTGCTCGAAGTCGACGGACGGCAGCCCGGTTTCTCCGTCGGCGTCACGCGTCCGGAATTTGCGGCGCTGATGCGCGCATTCGGCGCGGTGCGCGGCATGGCGTTCGACGGCGGTGGTTCGTCCGAACTCGTCGCGCGAACGCCCGGCGACCTCGAAACGACGCTGGTCAACTCGCCGTCGGACGGACGCGAGCGCAAAGTTGCCGACGGCATCTTCGTCTACGACAGCGCGCCGGTCGGTCCGCCCTCCCAAATTGTCGCCGAGCCGCTCGCCGTCCGCGCGTTTGCCGGTGCCGCAGTTAACGTGCGTTTCTCCGCCGCAGACGCTGCCGAGCACGTCGTAACTCCGCCTGGACCCATCGACGTGCGCGTGGCGCCGGCCGCGCTGGGCACGTATCG
>PMUE01000310.1 GCA_003167055.1 Vulcanimicrobiota bacterium
TGTCGTAGCCGATCTTCGGGGCGAGCGCGGTGACCGTCATCAGCGATTCGTCGAGATATTTCTTGATGACCGGCTCGTTGGCTTGCAACCCTTCAACGGCGTGCTCACGGAACATCGTACAGGAGTCTTTGAGCAGGTTTGCGCTGTGCAAGAAGTTCGCGAGAATCACCGGGTTAAAGACGTTGAGTTCGAAGTTGCCTTGCGAGGCACCGAAGCCGATCGCGGTGTCGTTACCGTACACTTGCNNCTCGGACTGCGTCGGGTTGACCTTGCCCGGCATGATCGAGCTGCCCGGCTCGTTCTCCGGAAGAATCAATTCGCCGATACCGGCACGCGGGCCCGAAGCAAGCCAACGGACGTCGTTCGCGAGCTTCATCAGGGCGGCACCAAGCATCTTGAGCGCGCCCGAGGCGAAGACGAAATCGTCGTGCGACGCCAGCGCCGTGAACTTGTTGGGATGCGAACGGAACGGTAGACCGGTCAGCTCGGCCAGCTTCTTGGCCATGCGCTCGGCGAACTCCGGCGGCGCGTTGAGGCCGGTGCCGACCGCGGTGCCGCCGATCGCCAGATCGTAGAGGTGATCGAGCGATTCTTTGATCGCGACCATCGCGCGATCGAGTTGCGTCACGTAGCCCGAGAACTCTTGGCCCAGCGTAAGCGGTGTCGCGTCTTGCAAGTGCGTGCGGCCGACCTTGACGATGTCCTTCCACTGCTTGGCTTTGGCATCGAGCGCATCGCGCAGCGCCTTCACCGCAGGTAGCATTTCGACGACGGCTTCCGCGGCCGCCATGTGCATCGCGGTCGGGAACGTATCGTTCGACGACTGCGACATGTTCACGTGATCGTTGGGATGGACGGGCTTCTTCGACCCCATCTCGCCGCCGGCAATCTCGATCGCGCGGTTCGAGATCACTTCGTTCACGTTCATGTTGGTCTGCGTGCCCGAGCCGGTCTGCCAGATGCGCAACGGGAAATGCTCGTCGAGCTTTCCGGCAATCACTTCGTCGGCCGCTTGTACGATGAGTTTGCTTTTCTCGTCGTCGAGTTTTCCGAGGTCATGATTGACCAGGGCAGCGGCCTTCTTGAGCTGCGCCATCGCAACGATGACTTGCTTGGGCATCCGATCCTTCGGCCACGAGCCTTCACCGATGTCGAAATGGATGAGCGAGCGCGCGGATTGCGCGCCGTAATACTTGTCGGCGGGGACGTCGATCTTGCCCATCGAGTCAGACTCGACGCGCGCTTTGACCGCGCCGTTGGAGGTGGTTTTTGAAGTCGTCATGGCTTTATCTATCTTCGCCCTTTACGCGGATTTCCGGCCCGGACTTAGGTCGGGGAAGGAAGACCTCTTTAACGGAATAACCGACGCATTGATGCGCTGGCGCCTGGTTTCCCTGTCCCTGCTCTCGCTGTTGGTCACCGTTTTCGTGACCGCCACGCTCTTCGGCATCGGGGGGCGCCCGTGGTTCGGCTGGTGGGACTCCAATACGCTGCGCGCTGAGCCCTACACCGTGCGCATCGTCGAGCCCCGTCCGGGCGGCGCAACCGAGCGCGCAGGAATACGCGGCGGCGACCTCATCGATTTACGCGAGCAGTCGCTCGGGTCGCGCATTGCCGTCGTGTCCCAACTTAGTGCCACGCGTCCGACGATTGTAACCGTCGAGCGCGGCGGCAACCGCTCGACTCATAGCGTCATCGGAAGCACGTCGTGGGAAGGTGCCACGCAGTGGAAGCTGCCGCCTCAAGTCCTCACGTCGCTTGCCGCGCTCTGGTTCGGCATTTGCGCGCTCCTGCTGGCATTGCGCCAATGGTCGCGTCCCGATGCAAGGCTGCTAATCCTGACGCTCCTATGTTTCTCGACGGTGCTACTCGACCCGCGCTATTTCGTTCCGCCTTCAGCGACATTCCAGCTCGTGCTATTCATCGTCACGCGTGCATGCTTGGCAATTGCTCCGCTGCTGCTTTTACGGCTGTCGTCGCGCTCGGGTCGACCGTCGCGTCTGCGCACGGCGCTTACGCTGGCCGCAATCGCGTTCGTTGGCATCGGTTTTCTCGCCGACGTTGCGGCTGCGACCGGCATTGCAACGCTCTGGTTCGATCCACTGCCGTTTATCTACCGGGTATCGCCGTTACGCCTTTCGATCGACGTCGTCACGTACACCTTGGTGGCTTTCGCAGCATTTAGCGCGGTCCGTGCAACTCCGGCCGACGAACGGCCGCGCGCAGCATGGCTGCTACTGCCGCTGCCGATAGCGTTTGTCGCCCACGCCCTCACGCAGACAATCGCCGTCTTTATTACCTCCTGGTTCGTCAACGTCACGATCATCAGCACTTCCAACGGAATCTACCTGCTGAGCGCGGGACTTGTCACCTATGCGCTGCTCAAACGCCGCGTGCTCGACTTTGAGTTCGTGCTCAGCCGCGCGGTGGTAGTAGCGACGGTTTCACTGATCGTTGTTGCCTGCTTTATTCTGCTCGAATTTCTTTTGAATACGGTGCTGTCGGGTGTGAGCCATGCGACGGGCCTGGTCGCCAATGCCGTTCTCGCGCTCGTGCTCGGTCTCACGTTGAGCCCACTCCACCGGCACGTCGACGAGACTGTCGACCGCGTCCTTTTTCACAAACGCCACGAAGACGAGCGCGCGCTGATCGAGTTCGGTCGCGAAGCGGCGTTCGTCACCACCGCAAGCGCCTTGCTCGACGGCACGATAGCGAACCTGGAATATCACACCGATGCGCGCAGCGCGGCGATTTTTCTCGACGGGAACGGTCGTTATGCGCCGATGCGCTCGTTCGGTGAAGCAGCGCCGCCGGCGATCGATGAGAACGACGCCGCCGTTCTCGCACTCAAAGCACGCCACGTCCCGATCGATCCGCACCGCTATCGGAGTGGGCTGCACGGCGCCCTCGCGCTCCCGATGCTCGCACGGGGACGGCTGCTCGGCATCGTCATGCTCGGAGAGCGGACCGGCGGCGAGTCGTACGCCCCGGATGAAATCGAAGCGCTTTCGCAGATGACCCACGGCATCGGATCCGCGCTCGACCTGCTGGTTACAACGGAAGGTCCCTCGCGCGTCTCGCTCGCAGAACAACTCGAAACGATTGCTAGGGCGCTACGCGCCTCGCCGCCTTGAGACCGCCGACCGTGTCACCCACCGCTTCCATGCCGGTGATCTCGTAGATCGTCAGCGGGAACTTCGGATTGAAGCGGCGCCGGTCGCAGCGCGGACAGCTTGCCGGTTTGCCCGGCTTCTTGCGGCGCAGCACTTCAAACGCGCAGTGATCGCAGCGCAGGATATAGCGTTTGCTGGATTCGTTGAGCGGGCGGACGTTCCCGAGATCGTGGTAGATCGAACCGATGCCGCAGTCGCGCATCTTCCTCTTAAAACGCGCGCTGTGGCCGGTATCGCGCCAGCGCGCGTAACACCAGGCGTGAATCATCTCGTGCAGCAACGTTTCCTCGAGCGCCTCGGGATATTTGCGAAAGTGTTTGGGCGAGAGCTCGATCAGCAGCGGATGACCGTAGGTAATGCGTCCGGCCGAATTCGAGAATCGCGCGTTGTAGGCGATGCGGCAGTCGGGAATTTCGCCGTTGAAAAATTGGTAGTTGAGCCGGGCGAAAAGCAGCTGAAGATCGGCAACCGTAGGGATCACGGATGAATCGCTTCGCCCTGTGTCCAAACGACTCTTCGTGCCAGAGCAGACCGAGCGTGGCCTTCCCCCGCGCATCTATCTCCCCATCGTCATTGTCTTCGCCGTACTGTTCCTGGGAGTGATGGGCTACTTAGTAGCCCTCGGCTTCGGCGTGACCGGCTCGGTCTTCGGCAACAGCGGCAACGCGAACGGCTCGTCGGCGGGCTCGACGACTAGCGTGCAAGGCGGCGGCCCGCCGGCCGCGGTGATGGAGCAGCTCTCGGCCCTGCGTGCCCGGATTGTGGCGCATCCCAAAGATGACGTCGCCATCACCCAGCTCGCCGACGAGTATCTCGCTGCCGGCAAGTTTGCGCAGGCGATCCCGCTCTATCAGCGCGCGCTCGCCGTCAATCCCAAGAACGTCGCCGCGCAGACCGGACTCGCCGAAGCTCGCGAGAGCCTGCGGGAAGCACAGCCGTGAAGATCTATATCAGCGCCGACATGGAAGGGACGGCCGGTGTCTGCGCGTGGCCGCAGGTTGATCCGTCGAACACGCACGAGTATCCGATCTATCGCCGCTACATGACGCGCGAAGTGCATGCGGCAATCGACGGTGCCCGGTCGGCCGGGGGCAGCGAATTTCTCGTCAACGATTCCCATTGGGATATGCGCAATCTGCTCTGGGACGAATTGCCGGCGGACGTGCGCGTGATCTCCGGCATCCGCAAACCGCTCTCGATGGCACAAGGCGCAGATCAGCGTTACGACGCGGCGCTCTTTACCGGCTATCACGGCAAGGTCGGCGAAGCCAACGCGACGCTGTCGCACACCTATAGCGACTCGGTCTTCTACGACGTACGCGTCAACGGAACGGCGTGCACCGAGGCGCTGCTCAACGCCGCGATGCTAGGACTCTACGGTACACCCGTCGTCCTCGTGACCGGCGACCGCACGACAATCGAAACCGTGAAAGCCGCGCTGCCCTGGGTTACCGGCGTCGCGGTCAAAGATGCCATCGGGTACTACAGCGCAAATTCGCTCACGCCGGTTGCCGCATGTGCGGCGATTCGCGAAGGCGCGCGCGAGGCGTTGGCGGCGCTGCCGCGCGCCAAACCGTTTACCTTTTCGCCGCCGATCGAACTCGTGATCGAGACGCTCAAAACCGAACAAGCCGATTTCATGGAGCTGCTGCCGAACTTCGAGCGCATCGGCGGCCGCGCAGTTCGTTATCGGCACAACGACTATCACGAGATCTTTCGCGCGTTTCTCGCCGCCATGCGCATCGGCAGCGCGGCAAGTCTGCCGGCATGAAACTCTACTGTTCAACCGACATGGAGGGCGTGGCGGGCGTCAGCGGCTGGGAACAAGTCGACGCACGCACGCCGCATCCAGAGTACGCGATCTATCGCCGCTACTACACCTTGGAAGTCGCGTCCGCCATCGAAGGCGCGCGACGCGCCGGGGCCGGTGAGGTTCTCGTGAACGACTCCCACGGCCCGATGCGCAATCTGCTGCTCGACGAACTTCCCCACGATATTCGGGTGATCTTCGGCAATCGAAAGCCGTACTCGATGGTGCAAGACGCCGATGCCAGCTTCGGGGGCGCCTTCTTTATCGGATATCACGGCGCGATCGGCGATCAGAATGCGGTCCTATGCCACACGTATACACCATCGGTTATCTACGAACTGCGCCTCAACGACCTGCGCTGCGGCGAGGCGACGATCAACGCCGCGCTGCTCGGTTCCTACGGCGTGCCGCTGCTGATGGTGACGGGCGATCGCACCACGGTCGAGGGCGTGCGGGCACAAATGCCGTGGGTGCACGGCGTCGTGGTGAAAGAGTCGATTGGAAACCTTGCAGCGGATTCCATCTCGCCGGCGGCAGCCCAGCGCGCTATCGCCGACGGTGCCATGCAAGCGATTTCGGGCAAATCGAACGCTAAGCCGTTCACGATTGCCGCGCCGATTGAGATGCGCATTACCTTGGCGAAGACCGAACAGGCCGACTACGTCGCGATTATTCCGGAGTTCGAGCGAAGCGGCCCGCGCGAAGTCCGCTTCGTGCACGACGATATTCGCACGATCTTCAAAGCCTTCGTCGCGGCGTTCCGGCTCGGCGCGCAGGCGTAACCACGGTTCACGTGCGCGTGAAGTATTGCTGCGCTATGATAGAGGCATGACCGCACGACGCAGCCCCGAGCCCAACATCGCTGAAATCGGCGCGCTGATCGGCGATCCGGGACGCGCCGCCATGCTGCTGGCCCTGCTCGACGGGCGCGATCTCGCCGCGTCGGAGCTCGCGCTGCGCGCCGGGCTCTCGCCGCAAGCCGCGACCGCGCACCTCAAGAAGCTCGTCACATCGGGAATGTTGAGCGCACGCAACGCCGGGCGCCATCGCTTCTTCCGTCTCGCATCGGCCGAGATCGGCCACGCGATCGAAACACTCGCCGCGATCGCCGCACCGGCACGGATCGTCGCGCTCGACCAGAGCACGACGCTCGAGCGCATGCGTCTCGCGCGCTCCTGCTACGACCATTTGGCCGGCCGCCTGGGCGTCGGCATCACCGATCGTTTGATCGAACGCGGCGCGATCACGCGGCGCGGCGCCGATTTTGCGCTTACAGCTCGCGGTGAAAGCGCATTTGCCGAACTCGGGATCGATCTCGATGAAGCCCAGGCACAGCGTCGCAC
>PMUE01000301.1 GCA_003167055.1 Vulcanimicrobiota bacterium
CCCGGCGATTTCCTCATCGCCGCCGGTGCACAGGGCGAAGCGCGTACGCACGTGCCCAAATTTATCGACGCGGGTGCGCGGGTTATCGATCTTTCGGCCGACTATCGCTTCGACGACAGCGCGGCCTATGGACTCTCGGAGTGGGAGCACAGCGTAATCGCCGACGCGAAGTTGGTCGCCAATCCCGGCTGCTATCCGACGGCAGCGCTGCTCGGGCTTCTGCCGGTGAGGGCATTGGGAACGCGGCCGGTTCAACTGATCGTCGACGCAAAGAGCGGTATCACCGGCGCCGGGCGTAAACCCGCGACCGGCTCGCTCTACGCCGAGGTTGCCGGCGACATCCGCGCGTACGGCGTCGACGGGCATCGGCATCAACCGGAAATCGAGCGCCGCCTGCATTCGTTCGAGATACATGCGCCGTTAGTGTTCACGCCGCACGTCGTGCCACTCTCACGCGGCATGCTGGCCGACGCATATGCGGTCTTCGATCGCGCGCTCGACGAAGCGGCGGTGCGCGACGCGTATGCAGCGGTGTACGCTGGGAGCCCGTTCGTGCGAGTGCTCGAGGGCGAGCGCGTGCCGAACGTCGCCGCCGTCGTCGGCACCAACGACGCTGAAATCCGCGTTGACGTCCAGGGGAATGTCGTGCGGGTGATTTGCGCGATCGACAACTTGGGCAAAGGCGCGGCCGGTCAAGCCGTGCAGAATCTCAACATCATGCTGGGGTATCCCGAGGAGACCGGATTGCATGCTCGCGCAATTGTCGCAGGATGACGAGGTTCGGCTCGTCGCCGTTCGCGGCGGCATTGGAGCGGTGCCGGGCGTGCGTTCCGCCGGCGTGCACGCCGGTATCAAGCCGCGCAAACGCGACCTTGCGGTGATCGTGTTCGATGCGCCGCAAGTCTGCGCATCGGTCATCACTACGAACGAGATCAAAGCGGCGCCGGTGTTAGTGAGTGCCGAACACATCGCCAACGACGGCGTGTTCCGGGCGATCGTCTGCAACTCGGGCTGTGCGAATGCATGCACCGGCGAGCGCGGCGATCGCGACGCGCGCGCAACCGCGCGTCAAGCCGCTGCCTTATTGAAAGTCTCCGCGACCAGCATCATCGTCGCCTCGACCGGCGTGATCGGCGTTCCGTTGCCGATGGACCGCGTCCAGCGCGGTCTCGAGCGCGCGATCGAGCAGCTCGAAAACGGGATCAAGTCGAGCAACGACGCGGCTGAAGCGATCATGACCACCGATCGCGTGCCCAAGCTTGCCGCCTACGAATTTTACATCGGGGAGAAGAAATACGTCGTCGGCGGGATCGCTAAAGGCTCGGGCATGATCGCTCCAAACATGGCAACCATGCTCGCGTTTGTGGCGACCAATTTCCCGATGTCCGCTGATGCGTTGCAACGCGAACTGCGCGAAGCGGCCGATGCTTCGTTCAACATGATTTCGGTCGATGGCTGCATGTCGACCAACGACGCCCTCTACGCCTTCGCGCCGGCCGGCGCAAAAGCGCCGCCCGCACCGTTCGTGCGCGCCTTGCACCAAGTGTGCACGGATCTTGCGCTCGCGATGGTGGCCGACGGTGAAGGCGCGACCAAGACGCTGACCGTGCACGTGCGCGGCGCAAAAGACGTGGCGCAGGCGCGTACGATCGGACGCGCGGTGATCAACAGTAATCTGGTGCGGACCGCGCTCTATGGGGAGGATCCGAACTGGGGCCGCATCATCGCTGCGGCGGGCTCGGTGAATGCCGGAGTCGATCCCGAGACCTGGTCATTACAGCTCAACGGTAAAACCTGGGTCGAGCGCGGCGCCATCGAGGCCCTGAGCGAGGCCGAAGCGCACCACGAGCTCGAGGTGACCGATATCGTCGTCGATCTGCATTTAGGGATCGGCGAGGCGCACGCCACCGCGTGGGGCTGCGATCTCTCAAAGGATTACGTGCGTATCAACGCGAGTTACCGTACATGAGCGACGACGCACTGCTGGCAAACTATAATCGTGCGCCGATTACGATCGTGCGCGGCGAAGGCTGCTACCTGTTCGACGACGAGGGGCGGCGGTATCTCGATTTCATCGCGGGCATTGCCGTGTGCGCACTCGGTCATTGCCATCCGTGGATCTCGCAAGCGATTGCCGAACAGTCGCGCACGCTGGTGCATGCGAGCAATCTCTACCACCACGAACCAGCCGGGACACTTGCCCACGAGCTCGTAACGCGCAGCGGACTATCACGCGCGTTCTTCTGTAACTCCGGGACCGAGGCGAACGAAGCCGCGATCAAACTCGCGCGCAAGCGCGCGTTTCGCAAGGGCGAGCCCGAGCGCACCACGATCCTGGCCTGTACCGGCTCGTTTCACGGGCGCACCTACGGTTCGCTGGCCGCCACGGCGAACGACCATTATAAGGAAGGTTTCGGCCCGATGCCCGAAGGCTTTGCCTTCACGCCCTTCAACGACTTCATGGCGCTCGACAAGAACTTCAATAGTTCGGTCGCGGCGTTCATCGTTGAGCCGGTGCAAGGCGAGAGCGGCGTGCATCCGGCGAGCGTGGAGTTCCTGGCGATGGCGCGACACTTGTGCGATAAGCACGGCGCGCTTCTGATCTTCGATGAGATTCAATGCGGTATGGGCCGGCTCGGCCCGCTATTTGCGTTTCAGCGCTTCGGCGTCACGCCCGACGTTGTCACGATGGCGAAGGCGCTCGCCAACGGCTTGCCGATCGGCGCAATGCTGGTCGGACAAGATGCCATCGACGCCTTACAGCCGGGGGATCACGGCACGACCTTCGGCGGTTCGCCGGTGCCGTGCGCCGCCGCGCTCGCGCACTTGCGCGTTCGCGACGCGATCGACCTCGAATCGTACGTCGCGATTCGCGAAGTGCAGTTCATGGCGCGCCTGACCGATCTGGCGCTGGCGTTTCCCAATGTGATCGCCGGACTGCGCGGCATGGGTCTCTTGTGCGCGCTTGCGTTAAATGAGAAGTATCCGGTCGCCGACGTCGTGACCGCGCTGCGCGAACACGGACTGCTGGTCGGGAGCGCAGGCGGGAACTCGCTTCGCTTCGCGCCGCCGCTGATTCTGAGCGAAGAAAACATCGACGAAGCGTACGAGGCGCTCTACGAGGTCTTCTCGCGAATTCAAGAGGGCAAGCCCGCGGCAGCGTTGGCGGGCTAGCAATACCATCCCTCTGGGAGACGCAAGTCCCTTTTAGACCCAATTTTATGGTCCATTAGTCCCAGTTTTCTAGGAAACCACATTCCAGCCAGCTAGAGTGGAAGTGTGGTGGCTGAATAGCATGGGCGAAGAGCCCCCGCGCGGCAAAGACATCTTGGACCGGGACCGGCTGCGCGACGTTCTCGGTGACGACGCGGCGACGCGCGAATTTCTGATGAGCGTGCTGCCGAACATGGCGCAGCTCTGTGCGCGGATCGAAGCGGTGCGCGATAGCTCGGCGCTGCGCGAACTTGCGCACGAACTCAAGGGCGCGGCGGGAAACATCGGGGCACGGGAATTGGCCGCCGCGGCAGCGGCGCTGGAATCGGCGCTGAAGATCGGCGCCCCCGAAGCGTCGCATGCGATCGAAAGCGCGGTGGAACATATTCTCGAAGCGTGCACGCGCTTTTCGGTCGCCGTTCGCGAGATCAGCTGACGGTCACGCACTCCCCGGCTAACCTAAGAATGTAATCTAACCTTCACCCAGTGTGCGCCGATGAGCTCCAGCACCGCGGCCTGCGGACGGAACACGAGCATGTACATGTTGTAACCTCTTTGCGTAGCGGACTCCGACGATATTCCCTCGACGAAGAAAAACTCGACGGTAGGCTTTCCACGAGCAAAAAATATGGTGCCATTATGTAGGATCTCTTTTGTGTAGCCCGCTCCGAGGTCAGGAGCAATGACTTGCACGACCCTCGCCAGCCAATCTACCGGCGATTGGTAACCCTCATGCGCCAACGTTGAGCCTCCCGTCGGGACGATCGCAAACTCATCGGTAGCGTCGGCGCTGGCCACGTAAAATCGGACATCTGGCTGCGTCGTAACAGCACGGTAAACTTCGTACTGGCTAGGAAACGGCGGCACTTCGAATAAGCGCGTGACAGCGGAACCCCGCTTGGCCACCGACGCAAATTCCGATGGCGAAGCGGCGGCGCGGATGAGTCTTCGCGCGGTGCTCGCCAGATCAAACGGTTGTGGATGTGTCGGGGGCGCTGACGCCAACGGCGCCTCCGCCCCCCGAGCCCAAAAGAGCAAAGCCAGAACCAAGACGGCCACGCTAGCAACGTAGCAGACTGCGAGCCGCGCCATCAAGTGAGGGAGCGTCACGACGGCCGAAACAATGTGTGCCCCTCCGCTGTAATTGTTGCGTGAAACGGAGGGGTAGCATGCGGGTTGTCGCGACGCTCGTGGCCGTTGAGATCGGGATTCTCGCGCTTGCAGGGTACAGTATCCGCGAGGCCTTCTCGGGCAATGCCTTGGCCGCTGGTGGGGGACGGGCCTATTTCGTCGCGAAGAGCTTCGCGCCGATTGCTGCCGGCAATGCGCCGCGCGTCACGATCGACGATCCGAATTCGGGTGTCACGATTAGCACGTCGGATGACGGCCTGGTGCACGTGAAAGACGATACCTACTTCTCCGGCATGACGCTGCGTAGCCCGGGCGATTATCCGCAGCTGACCGTCACCCAAGATGGCAGCGGCGTACACATCTCGCGTCCGCGCGTTCACGAAGGCTGGGGCATGTTCATCGGCTTCTCGAACTCGCGCCAGCATTTCGAAGTGCAGGTGCCGGCTTCGGCCGCCGTCATCGTGAGCGAATGCGACAACGCCGAAGTCTCAGGTCTGAAGAACGGCGCAACGATCAAAGCGCTCGATGGTCGCATCGAACTGACCCACGTTGGCGGAACGATCGTCGCGCACACCGACGACGGTCATATCGCAGTCGACGACGTTACGTCGCCGGCGCTCGATCTGAGCAGCAACGATGGCTGGATCGAACTGCGCGACTTTACCGCCCAGGCCGGCGGCAAATATAGCGTCGCGACTAATGATGGGCACGTCAAAGTCGCGTTCGCCCCCGGTTCCGACGTTACGGTCGACGCATCGACCAACGATGGCAGCGTACGCGTCGACGGCATTCGCCAGCACGGCGACGATGGCGCCCAGCAGACCGTTCGCGTCGGCAACGGCGGCTCAACGATGCGCGTTCATTCTGATGACGGGTCGATCACGATAACCACGAAATAACGCTTACGATCTCGAGCGACAGTGAAGTGCAGCCAACTCCGCCGAGCTCAAGTGACGCACCGAAGCGATCCCATGACCCCCTTGCCAGACAATCCCCGTGGCGACGAAGTCACCGGCTCGAAAGGCCGCCGCCGGCGCACCGTGGACGTCGAGCTCCAGATTCCCCACATCGCGATGAGGAAAGCATGCGCCGGCGTAAACAATAACATGCTGGTGTCCGGCAGACCCGACGGTGACTTGAAGCACGCTGGCAACATCCTCGGGTACGATTGGAAACGCTGTAGTCGTGAACTCTTCGTGACTCACCGGCAACCCTGCGATCGCCACGCCCAATGTGAGCGCGAGCACCTTTACTTGCATGGCTATATCTGGTTCAATGCCACCTGCCTTACCCCCGGTTGTGCCTAGTTGACGCGTTTGACGGTTTCCCGAGTCACAGTAGGCAAGAGTGGTGAGTTTCGAACAGGTATGGCGGCCGATGGCCGGGAGGCTCCAATGAAACGCGCACAGCTAGCTGTAGTTTCTCTTATGCTTTTGGCGGCGTTGGTGATGCCGCTTGCGGGACGGCCTGCACAGGCCATGTATCCGCAAATGTTACCGCTTTCGCAGTATATGATGGATCGAAGTGCGGAGATCGCTCTCGCCCAGACCGCCGCTCCGCCGGCGCTCGCGAAGGACGCAACCGTCCTCGTGCTCACCGCTCAAGGTTACGAGGTCGGGAAGCAGGGCAGCAACGGATTCACGTGTATTGTCGAACGCGGCTGGATGCCGCCGTTCGATCAGAAAGATTTCTGGAGTCCGAAGTTGCGCGCACCGATCTGTTATAACGCGGCCGCGTCACGAACGGTTCTTCAGTACACGTTGGATCGCACCAAGCTCGCCCTCGCGGGCATGAGCCGCACCCAGATTTACGCTCGTATCAAGGCCATGCCGCTCCCAACGCCCGAGCCGGGATCGATGTCGTACATGCTCTCGAAAGAACAGCGGCTAGGTGAGAACGCCGATAGCAATTGGCATCCGCATTTGATGTTCCATCTCCCCAAGTCGTATAGTGCCGGCGACGGGGCGAGCTGGGGCGCGAACCTCACCGGCTCACCCGTCGTGTTTGACGACTCACATCATCTGAATCCCGAACCGCAGACGATTCTTATGGTCCCGGTGAGCAACTGGTCTGACGGCACGGCCGCGCCCCCAATGAAAGCAATGTAGAAGCCGCGTCGAGCGCGTCGAGTTGAAGAATCGTTTGCGAATCGTCGCGCGCGGCCTGCTCGAGGGTCAGAATAGCTTCCGCGTCGCCGAGTGCTCCGAGCGCTTTGATCGCCGTGTCACGTGAGGTCGGAAGCGGATCGTGCAGCGCAATCGATCGTAGTATCGGCAGTTAGCGCGATTGCAGGTGCGTGCGCAGCGCAAGCTGCGCGAGCGCGGCGATTGCGGCGTTGCGCTCCTGGTCTTGCGTGCCGTAGGCCGTCCGTGTCTCAAGGAGCGCAAGCGCACGCTCGGCGCCGAGCGCGCCAAGCCCGCGCAGCGCGCCCGCGGCGATTGCTTGATGGAACGACGGGCGATGCAACGCGGCGACCAGGGTCGCATACGCGTGCGGGGCGTGCAGCGCACCGAGTGACTGCAGCGCCGCAGCGATAACGATTGGGTCGGTATCGTTTGCGGCGGCCTCGAGATCGGCGACCACGGCGGGCGCCGGCGAGGTCAGGCTGGATGCCGCGATTGCCGCCGCGATGCGCACGCGCTTGTCGGAATCGTGCATGCCCGCGTCGACCGACGACGCGTCGTTGAGCCCGCCTGCGACAGTTACGGCGTCGGCGCGCATGCCGTAGAAGGCATCGGTCCGCACCGCGCGCGCGACCGGCTGCGCGGCGTGTTGCGCGGCGAGCTGGTGCAGCGCCCACTCGCGATCGCCGACGTGTGCTGCGTGCGCGAGCTGGTAGGCGAGCTCATCGACCGGTTTTGGAAAGATGAGCTCGCGTAAGATTGTGTTGTTTGGATCGAAGAGGACCATCTGCGGTTTCGATGGGATCCCGCGCAGCACGACGGTTTGCGCGTTGCGGGATATCCATGACGTGATGCGATACGCGTGCCCGTTCGCGAACGCCTCGATGACGACCGGCATGCGGTAAGGCGCACCGTCGTCGTTGCGTTGCCGGATGTCGGTCGTAAGCGTTTGCGCCGCCGCGTCGTAGCGGTCGGCAACGACGTAGTGCGGATAGCCGGAACGGTAGAACCACTCGCGCTCGAACCAGGTGAGGTCGGCGCCGAGCGACGCGCTAATCGACGCGAAAAATTGGGCCGTGTCGGCGTTGCGTTCTTGATATCGGCGCAAGTAGTCGCCCAGCGCGCCGAAAAAGCGGCGGTCGCCGTACATCGCGCGCAGCATGTGGAGTGCCTGGCCGGCGCGCTCGTGGCTGCTGGCATCGAAGACTTCGATCGGATCACTGTACGCGTTATCGACGATCGGTCGCGCATAGCGCTCCGTCTCGGCAAAGTAGGTCTGCTGCGCGCGGTAGCGCTCGTATTCGAAGTGGGCTTCGCCGAAACGGTGCTCGCTCCAGAGCTCTTCGAAGTACGTCGCGAAGCCCTCGCCGAGCCACGCATTCGACCAATCGGAAAACGAGGCGTCGTCGCCAAACCATTGCTGAACCAGCTCGTGCGAGACGAGGAGATCGCACGACTGCTCCGGTTCTTCGCTCGCCGGGTGCAGCGCGAGGGCCGTTTGAATCGTTGCCGATGCGTCTTCCATGCCGCCGAAGAAAAAACGCTCGGCCGTCATCTGATCTTCCTTGTCCCAGGGAAACGGGACGCCGGTGAGTCGCGCGTAGAACGCGACCATGTCTTTGGTAGCGCCGAAGCACAGCGCATTGAGCGCGGCGTCGGCGGGCTGCACGTACGAATCGACGTCGAGCGAAGCAAGGGTCGTGTGATTGCGGACCAGCGGGCCGGCGGCAAAGGCGATGAGGTACGGCGCTTTGGGACGCGGCGCATTCCAGTCCCACGTTTCGGTTTGCGAGGTCGCCGTGTGCGCACGCAAATAGCCGTTTCCGATAACGGTCCAACCGCGCGGAACGGTGACGATCAGTTCGCTCGGCGTCTTCTCGTTCGGTTCATCCCAGGTCGGAAACCAGCGGCGATTGTCGGTGGGTTCGCCCTGCGTCCAAATCTCCGGCGTGATGGCCGGATACGCGCGGTTGGGGAGAATGAAGTACAATCCGCGCTGCGGGCGTGCCGTGTAGGTGAAGTCGACGACGATGCGCGCGTTCTCGGCCGCGGGAGCGGCGAGCTGCACGTTGATCCGTTGGCGGACTGCATCGGCCGTATACGTCGCGCGTTGACCGTTGACGGTGAGCGCGTGGATCTGCAGGCCGACGGCGTCGAATGGCAGCGTGCGCGTGCCATCCTGTTTGGGCCGTACGACGGCGGTCTCGTGACCGAAGAGCTCGCCGTCGGCGAGGTCGAAGCGCAGGCGCAGGATCGTGTTCTCGAAGCGGTACGGTGCGATCTCGGTTGGGTGCGGATAGCCAAGGCCGTGACCGAACGGCAGCGCGGCGGCCAGCACCGCAGCGATCAGAGCGGTTTGCGGAAGAAGCACTGCGCCTTCACTTTCGCGTAGCCGTTGGCGAGATAAAACGCATGGGCGCGCTCGCGCACGACGTTCGAGTGGACGATGAGCGTACGTGCGCCGCGATCGCGGGCCCAGCCCTCGGCGGCTGCGAGCAGTTCCCGGCCGACGCCACGGCTACGCAGCCGTTCGTCGACCACGAAGCCCTCGATGACGGCTTCGAAGCCTTCGACGAAATGCTCGTCAACGCTGACACTCACGCATGCGCTCAACTCGCCGTCGGCGACGGCAACCAGCACAATTCGCCGGTCCCCGAGCCGGCGCAGGCGAGCGGCAAGGGCGCTGGCCGCGACCGTGTAACCAAGTTGTTGCAGTAGATCGGACAGCCGATCGACATCGGTCTCCTGCGCGGGCCGCACGGCTACTTGCTGCATAAAGCGTAGTGTAACGCATTGATACGGAGGGAACTAGTAGGTATGGCTGCACGAAAGAAGACCACAAAGACGACGGCGAAGAAGAAGTCGACCCGCAAATACAGCAAAAAGGCTGGGCAAAAAGTCCGCAAAGTGATGGAAGAGTTCGAAGGCGGGAAGCTCACGTCGGGGCGCTCGGGCAAGAAGGTCACAAGCCGCAAACAAGCGATCGCGATTGGATTGAGCGAGGCGCGGGCCGAAGGCGACAAATTGCCACCCGCACCCAAGCGTAAACGCAGCTAGCGCGAAAGGATCGCCTGCCGATGCGCGCGCATGCTAGCCATCGGCATGAAATACGTTCTCGCCCTCGATCAAGGGACGACCAGTTCGCGTGCGGTCGTCTTCGATCGCACAGGGGCGATCTGTGGCGTCGATCAGCGCGAGTTTCCGCAACGCTTTCCGCAGCCGGGCTGGGTCGAGCACGATCCCGACGATATCTGGAATTCGCAGCTCGAAACCGCGCGCGGCGCGTTGCGCAATGCGAGGATAACGGCGCGCGATCTGGCTGCGATCGGCATCACCAATCAGCGCGAGACGACCGTGCTGTGGGATCGCGCGACCGGACGGCCGGTGCATCGCGCGATCGTGTGGCAAGATCGGCGTACCGCGCCGATCTGCGAGCGACTCAAAGCGAAGGGCTACGAGGCGACGATTCGTGAGAAGACCGGGCTGCTGATCGATCCGTACTTCTCGGCAACCAAGATCGTGTGGCTGCTCGAGAACGTCGAAGGCTTGCGCGAACGCGCCGAGCGCGGCGAGATCGCGTTCGGTACCGTTGACAGCTGGCTGATCTACAATCTCACCGCCGGCGCCGTGCACGCGACCGACTACACCAACGCGTCGCGCACGCTGTTCTTCAATCTGCGCACGCTGGACTACGACGACGAACTGTTGGTGATCTTCGGCGTCCCGCGCGCTTTGTTGCCCGAGTTGCGGCCATGCGTCGCCGAGTTTGGAACGGCCGATGCGAGCCTGCTCGGTGCAGCGATCCCGATTGCCGGGGTGGCGGGCGATCAACAAGCAGCGCTCATCGGGCAAGCCGGGTTCACTAAGGGTTTAGCCAAAAACACGTACGGTACCGGGTCGTTCGTGATGCTCAACAGCGGTGAGGAAATCGTGAGTAGCAAAAGCGGCTTGATCTCGACCGTCGCGTTTTCGGCGCAGCGCGGCAAGGCCACGTACGCGCTCGAGGGCTCGGTGTTCGTGACCGGCTCGGCCGTGCAATGGCTGCGTGACGGACTCGGGATTATTGCGTCGTCAGCGGAGATCGGCGAACTTGCGGCGCGGGTGAACGATAGCGACGGCGTCTATTTCGTGCCGGCGTTTACGGGCTTGGGTGCGCCGTACTGGGATCCGTACGCGCGCGGCGCGATCGTCGGGCTCACGCGTGGGAGCACGAAAGAACATCTCGCGCGCGCGACACTCGAAGCGATTGCGTATCAGAGTTGTGACGTAGTTGCAGCGATGGAAGCCGACTCGGGCGTGCGCTTGAGCGAACTGCGCGTCGACGGCGGTGCATCGGTCAACGATCTGTTGATGCAGATGCAAGCCGATGTGCTGGGTGTCGACGTCGTGCGTCCGCGCGTTACCGAGACGACGGCGCTGGGCGCCGCGTATTGCGCGGGGCTGCGAGTCGGCTACTGGCGCGATGTGGACGAGGTCGCGAGCCTCTGGCGAGAAGAACGTCGCTTTCATCCGGCGATCGACGCGACCGAGCGCGAACGTCGGTTGGCCGGTTGGGCAAGCGCCATTCGAAAAGCCCGTGCGTAATTTTGCCGCGCTCGACGACGCGTTCGACGTCGTCGTGATCGGCGGCGGGGCGAGCGGACTCGGTGCGTCAGTCGATGCCGTTTCACGCGGCTATAAAACGGCGCTAGTGGAAGCCGCCGACTTTGCCAACGCGACGTCGAGCCGCTCGACCAAATTGATCCACGGCGGTGTGCGTTATTTAGCCGAGGGCGATATCCATTTGGTGCGCGAGGCGCTGCGCGAGCGACGCATCCTGCGCCGCAACGCGCCGCATCTGGTGCACGACCTTGGGTTTATCTGCCCGGCCTACCGCTGGTTCGAAGCGCCGTACTATTTTGCCGGTCTGCGCGCGTACGATCTTTTGGCCGGCGCCGAGAACTTCGGGCGCAGCCGCTATTTGAGCGCGCGAGATACCCTCGAACGCCTACCTGCGCTTCGCGCGCAGGGCTTGCGTGGATCGATTCGCTATCACGACGGCCAGTTCGACGACGCACGCCT
Source organism: Vulcanimicrobiota bacterium (assembly GCA_003167055.1). Classification (GTDB taxonomy): domain Bacteria; phylum Vulcanimicrobiota; class Vulcanimicrobiia; order Vulcanimicrobiales; family Vulcanimicrobiaceae; genus Aquilonibacter; species Aquilonibacter stordalenmirensis. Next base: position 11,529 of record PMUE01000301.1, read on the forward strand.
GGCGATTTCGCTCGCGCGTACCGCCATCGATCTGGGCGCGGTCGTCCTCAACTACGCGCGCGCCGTCGCGTTCGAGCGCAGCGGGGATCGCCTTGCCGGTGTCCGAGTACGCGACGAGGAAACCGGTAGCGAGGTCAGCGTGCGCGCGCGGGTAGTGGTCAACGCCACCGGCATCTTCAGCGACGAACTGCGGCGCCTGGACGATCCGGCAGCGCGGCAGCTGCTCAAACTCAGCCGCGGTTCGCACATCGTCGTACCGCGCGAAGTCTTTCCCGGCGAGGATGCGTTGCTCGTTCCGAAGACCGACGATGGGCGCGTGCTCTTTATCATTCCGTGGCTTGGCCACGTGTTGATCGGGACGACCGACATTCCGGAAGCACAACCCTCACTCGATCCGGTGCCGTCGGAAGAAGAGATCGACTATTTGCTACGTCATGCGGCGCGCTATCTCGAGCGCCCGATCGCGCGGTCGCAGATCACCGCGGCATTCTGCGGTTTGCGCCCGTTGGTCGACGGCGCCGCAATAAAGACGCCGCGTCTGTCGCGCGAGCATATCGTTGAGACGTCGAGATCCGGCCTGGTGACGATTGCCGGCGGCAAGTGGACCACCTACCGGCAAATGGCACAAGACACGATCGACGTTGCGCTCAAAGTCGGCCGACTGGCCGCGGCGCCGTGCCGGACGCGGGATCTGCCACTCCACGAGTCGATACTACCGGGGACCGGAACGAAACTCCAGCCGAACTTGGCCTGTACCGAGGATGACGTGGTGTACGCTATCCGCCACGAGATGGCGCGCACCGTGGATGACGTGCTCGCGCGGCGCACGCGCGCGGCGTTTCTCGACGAGCGTGCGAGTGCCGCGTGTGCACCACGCGTGGCGGAATTGCTTTCGCACGAACGAGGATAAGGGAGTCGATATGCATCCAACCGTCAGGGCCGCGCGCATCGCGGGGGCGATCTATCTTTTAGAGGTGTTTACCGGCCCGTTTAGCCTGATCTACGTTCCCAACGTGTTGATTGTGAGCGGAAACGCGGCGGCTACCGCGGCCAACATCCTGGCGCACGAGACGATGTTCCGTTTCGCCATTCTGGCCGACCTCTTCAGTGGCGTGATCAGCATCTTTCTCGTGCTCGCGCTCTACCGATTGTTCAAGGATGTCGACCACTACCAAGCGGTGCTGATGGTCATCTTGGGCGGCGTCGCCGTCGCGCCGGTCTTTTTCATCAACGCGCTGAATTGGATCGCCGCGCTGATGCTGGTGCACGGCGGTGGATCGCTCACGGCGTTTACCACTCCGCAACTCAATGCGCTGGCAACGCTCTTTCTTCGTCTGCACAGTCAGGGGAACGTCGTCAACGGAATGTTTTGGGGCCTCTGGCTGCTTCCGTTTGGCTCGCTGGTGATAAAGTCGGGATTTATTCCCCGCTTCTTCGGCTACTGGCTCCTGATCGACGGTCTCGCCTACGTCGCGATCACGATCATCGGTATATTGGCCCCGCGATATCACGAGACCGCGTTTCTCATCGCGCAGCCGGCGCTCTTCGGGGAGCTCGCGATCGTGCTCTTCCTCGTTATCCGCGGCGCGAACGTGACCGCGCCCGCTAGCTCGACGTAGCGGCGGCGGCAACGACCGCTTTGTAGAGATCGATCCGCGAGTACACCCCGAAGCTGCTGCCGTTATCGAGGAATCCGCCGCCGGGGCCCTCAGTGGCGGTGAGAATCTTGTCGGCTTGCGCGAGCGACGTGATCTTCGGAAAGGCGGCCATCAACAGATAGCCGGCCTCGCGTGCGGTTGCGAAGACGTCTTCGGTTTTGCCGGCGAACTCGGGGTGGACGACGGGCAGGCCGTAGGTCTGCGTCGACTCGTAAAACGCTTGGTTCTTCGCGGCGTCGGCAAAGCGGCCCGTATCGCTGGAACAGGTCGCGCCGGGTTGCGCGCATGCGCCGTCGAGCGTTCGCTGCAAGTCGGCGCGCGCCGTGTTCGTCGCACGGAAATCGCTGTCGCGAGAAAGCAGATGCCCGAGAACGTAGAGCGCGATCGTGCGTCCCAATCTCACATCCATGGCGTAATGCGCACCAACAATAATGCGATCGTTGCCGTATTCCGCGGCACGCGTGACCATCTGCGAATAGCGTTGCGGTACAAAGATGCCGAGCAGTACGGATTCGGTGTAGCCGTACGTCGTGTGGCCGCTCGGGA
>PMUE01000265.1 GCA_003167055.1 Vulcanimicrobiota bacterium
GCGGCAACATCTGCCGTTGCGGTGCGTATCAGAACATCGTCTCGGCGATCCAATCTGTTCGCACTCAGTAGCTACAACGGAGGGGATCCACATGCCGGACAAAGTTAGCCGGAAGGACTTCGTTGCAATAGCCGGGGCGGCTGTTGCTGCAGAGCTCGCCGCGAGCGCACCCGCCGAAGCCGCGACGCATCACCACCCCGCGCCGGCCAAGGCGCTCGGGAACGAGCCTGAAGCGTACACGTTTTTCACCGACCCGGAAGCCGCATTCATCGAAGCGGCGGTCGAGCGGCTGATCCCGACCGACGCGCTCGGGCCGGGCGCCCGCGAGGCGCGCGTCGCGTTTTATATCGATCAACAGCTCGTCGGTCAGTTCGGATACGCGGCGAAGATGTACCAGCAAGGCCCGTGGGTCGCCGACGCGTCGGCGGACTTTGGCTATCAACTGCCGCTGACGCCGCGCGACGTCTATCGTCTTGGCATCGCAGCGACCAACGCACATTGCAAGGCGACGTACAACAAAACATTTGATGCACTTGACGGCGCGCATCAAGACGATGTGCTGACCGCGCTCGATCGCGCCGAGCTTTCCTTCAACAGCGTGCCGGCCAAAGTATTCTTCGAAATGCTGTATGGCAATACCGTCGAGGGATTCTTCGCCGATCCACTCTACGGCGGCAATCGCGACAAAGTCGGCTGGAAGCTCGTCGGTTTTCCCGGTGCCGGCGCGGTCTACTACGGATTTATCGAGGATCACAACCGGCCCTACAAGGTCAATCCGCAAAGCATTGCCGATTTGCAGCAAGCGGAGCAAACCGCGATGGCCCACATGAACGGCATGGGCGACGCCGATATGGCGGCACACCTTGCGCTCGCCAAAAAAGCGTTGGGGGTACCGTAATCATGGCAACGCTCAAATCAGTCGACGCGGTCATGATCGGATTCGGTTGGACCGGCGGCATCCTCGCGAACGAACTGACGAAGAAGGGCCATACCGTCGTGGGCCTCGAGCGCGGTGAATATCGTGACACGGTGCCGGACTTTGCGGTGCCGGGTGTTCACGACGAACTTGCGTACGCGATTCGCTATAAGCTCTTTCAGGACGCGTCGAAAGAGACGGTGACGCTGCGTCACAACACGTCGCAGAGCGCCTTACCCGTGCGCCAATTCGGCTCGTTTCTACCGGGTGATGGTCTCGGCGGCGCGGGCGTCCATTGGAACGGCGTCACCTGGCGCTTCCTGCCCTGGGATTTCGAGACGCGAAGCCGCACGATCGCGCGGTATGGTGCTTCATTCTTGCCGGAAGATTGCACCTCGGCCGATTGGGGGATCACGTATAACGAACTCGAGCCCTACTACGACCAGTTCGAGTATCTGTGTGGGGTCGGCGGCACGGCCGGCAACTTGCGCGGCAAGATCCAGCCCGGCGGCAACCCCTTCGAAGGGCCGCGTTCGCGCCCGTATCCGAGCCCGGCGCCGAAGCAGAGCTACGCGATGGCTGTGTTCGGGGACGCAACCAAGAAGCTCGGCTATCATCCGTTTCCGCAACCGTCATCGAATTCGACGCAGCCGTACACGAACAATGAGGGCGTCGATCTTGGGCTGTGCGTCTATTGCGGCTACTGCGAGCGTTTTGCATGCGAGATGAGCGCGAAGGCGAGCATGCAAACCACACTCTTGCCGAAGCTTGCGAAAAATCCGAACTTCGAACTGCGCATGAACTCCAAAGTGCTCAAGATCAACCTCGATAGTTCGAAGAAAAAAGCCGTGAGCGTCACCTATCTCGACGCGCAGGGGCGCGAGCAGATCCAGCCGGCGGAGATGATCTTCGTGTCAGCGTGGGCGCTCAACAACGTGCGCTTGCTGCTGCTTTCCGGCATCGGGACGCCGTACGATCCGGTGGCCAACACCGGCGTCGTCGGGAAGAACTACGCGTATCAACTGAACACGGCGGCGACGCTCTTCTTTGACAGTGGCAAGGTCTTCAATCTCTTCATGGGAGCCGGCGCGCTGGGCACCGTTATCGACGATTTCAACGGCGATAATTTCGACCATACCCCGTATGGCTTCATCGGCGGAGCGGACATCAACCAGAACACGAACCACGCGCGGCCGGTGGAGTGGCATCCGGTCCCGACGGGGACGCCGCGCTGGGGCGGTCAGTGGAAGAAGGCGGTCGCGCACTACTACAACCGGGCGTTTCCGATCAACGCCCAAGGCGGCGTCCAATCCTATCGTGGAAATTATCTCGACCTCGACCCAACCTATCGCGACATCTACGGTCAGCCGCTGCTGCGCATGACCTTTGACTGGGGTCCAAACGAACACAAACAGACGGCTTTCATGAAAACGATCAACGAAAAGATCGCGAAAGCCGCGGGCGCCAGCAAAGTCATTGCGAACACGGTACCCGAGCACTACAACGTTGTGACGTACCAGAGCACCCACAACACCGGCGGCGCGATCATGGGCAGCGACCCGTCGCAAAGCGTGGTCAACAAGTACGGCCAAACGTGGGACGTCTCCAACGTGTTCGTGACCGGCTCGAGTGCGTTTCCGCAGAACGCCGGGTACAACCCAACCGGGACGGTTGGAGCACTCGCCTACTATATGGCGGATGCTATTGTGAACAAATACCTCAAGAATCCCGGGCCGCTCGTCTAAGCATGAGACGCTTCACGATGACGCGCGTCGCTGACGTCGACGAAGCGCTTCACGCACGACAAGCAGCACCTGCGCAGTACGTCGCCGGCGGCACGACGCTGATCGACTTGATGCGTCAGGACGTCGAACGGCCCGAGCGCGTGATCGCGATCAATCGGCTGGCGCTGCGAACCATCGACGCCGCAGCCGGCGGCGGTCTCGTGCTCGGGGCGCTCGCCACCAACAGCGAAGTCGCGCATCATCCGCGCGTGCGCTCCGAGTATCGCGTGCTTTCGGAAGCGATTCTCTCCGGCGCCACCACGCAGATTCGCAACATGGCGACGACCGCCGGCAACCTGCTGCAGCGCACGCGCTGCATTTACTTCCGCGATCCACACGCGGCGTGCAACAAACGCGAGCCGGGCAGCGGCTGTCCGGCGATCACCGGCTTCAATCGCAATTTAGCGGTGCTGGGCACGAGCGATCACTGCATCGCCACCAATCCGTCCGACCAGAACGTCGCGCTCACCGCACTCGAAGCGACGATCGAGGTTCGCAGCGCTGCCGGGTCACGGACGATTCCGATCGACAAATTCTATCTGCTCCCGGCCGATACGCCGCAGCGCGAAACCTCACTCCAACCCGGCGAGCTGATCGTCGCCGTCACACTGCCGCCAATGTCCGGCTGGCGCTCGCATTACCTCAAGCTGCGCGACCGGCAGTCCTATGAATTCGCGCTCGCATCGGCAGCGGTCGCCGTACAACTCGATGGCTCGACCATCGCCGGCGTGCGCATCGCGCTCGGCGGCGTCGGCACCATTCCGTGGCGCGCGCCGGCGGCGGAAGCCGCGTTGCGCGGCAAGACCGCGTCGCGCGACGCGTTTCGCGAGGCAGCTGAAATCGCGCTGCGTGACGCGCGCCCACAGAGCGACAACGGTTTCAAAATCGAACTCGCCAAACGCTGCCTGACGCAAGCGCTGCTCGAGGTGACGGCATGAGCGTCGGCACGCCGATCGATCGCATCGAAGGCCGGCTCAAAGTCACCGGCGCTGCCGACTACGCCTCGGACCGCATTCTTGACGGCATGCTCTACGGCGTTCCCGTCGGCAGCACGATTGCCGCCGGGCGCGTCCTGCGCGTCGACGCCACCGACGCGCTGGCGGTGCCCGGCGTCGTCGCCGTCTACGACCATACCAACATCGGGACGCTACATTCGCACGGTTCGTCGTCGCTGAAGACGGGGATCGTCGACGAACATCGCGCGCCGCTCTCGGGCGACGACGTGCAGTACTACGGACAATACGTCGCGCTGGTGGTCGCGCAAACACTCGAGGCAGCAACCGAAGGCGCCGCGTTCGTGCACGTAACCTATGCACCCGGCGCCGTGCACAATGCGCCGATCACGACCGATGAAGGCGAGCGTAAAGTCGGCAGCCACCGCGGCAATCCCGACAAAGCCTTTGCCGCATCGGCAATCACGGTCGATCAAACCTACCGCACGCCGGTAGAAACGCACAATCCAATCGAGCTGCACGCAACCGTCGCCGCGTGGGAGGGCGACTCGGTGACGCTCTACGAGACCTCGCAAGCGGTGGTGAACCACCAGCGCGTGTTGGCGCAGATGCTCGGCGTTTCGCTCGATAAGGTTCGCGTGTTCACGCACTACTTGGGTTCGGGCTTCGGCGGGAAATTGTGGCCATGGGCGCAGTCGCCGCTTGCGGCTGCAGCCGCACGCCGGCTCGGGCAACCGGTGAAGATCGTCGTGACGCGCGAGCAGATGTTCATGAACGTCGGCCACCGTCCGCAAACCGTACAACGCGTGCGCATCAGCGCCGACGCCGATGGGCGCCTGACCTCGCTGCAACACGATTCCACCAATCACACCAACATGCTCGACGACTACGACGAGAACTGCTCGGAGGCGACGACCTATTTCTATAGCGTGCCGAATTTGCGCGTCACGAGTGGTCTCGCTAAGCGCAACGTCGGTTCGCCGACCTCGATGCGCGGGCCCGGCGCGGTGCCCGGCCTCTTTGCGACCGAATCGGCGCTTGACGAACTCGCCGTCGCGTTGAATATGGACCCACTCGCGTTGCGTTTGCGCAACGTCCCGCAGCGCGACGAAGGTCTCGACATCCCGTTTACCTCGTGTCACGTCGGTGAGTGCTATGAACTTGGCGCGAAGAAGTTCGGCTGGCAGCAGCGCACCGCCGCAGTCGGCTCGATGCAGCGTGACGGCATGATCCTCGGCTGGGGCATGGCCGGCTGTTCGTGGATCGCCGACCGCCTCGACTGCGAGGTGCGCGTCGAATTGAATCCCGACAGCGCGCGCGTCTTCTGTGCGACGCAAGACATCGGCACCGGCACCTATACGATGCTGGCGCAAATCGCAAGCGATGCGCTCGGCATACCCGTGGGACACATCAGCGTCTCGATCGGCGATTCGTCGCTGCCGCCCGGCCCGATGTCCGGCGGCTCGATGGCGACCGCGTCCGTGATCCCGCCGACGATCGCGGCGTGCAAGGATGCGCTGCACAAACGCAAGAGCGCGTCAGCGGAGGAAACCGTCGTCGGATACGGCCGCTCGGACGGGACGTTCGGCGGCGAGCCCAAGAAATCAAGCCACTCGTTCGGCGCGCACTTCATCGAAGTAACCTGGCAGCCCGAGATCGCTCGTCTGCGCGTGCGGCGCGTCGTCACCGTGATCGACGGCGGCAGGATCATCAATCCGAAGACGGCGCGTAACCAAATCGAAGGCGCGATCGTGTTCGGCGTCGGCATGGCACTCTTTGAAGAGACGCGCTACGATCCGCGCACGGCGGCGCCGTTGAATCGCAATTTCGCCGATTATGTCGTTGCATCGAACGCCGATCATCCGTCGATGGACGTCACCTTCCTCGACTATCCCGACTACGACCTGAACCCGCTCGGTGCGCGCGGCGTTGGCGAGATCGGGCTCGCGGGCATCGCAGCCGCGATTACGTCCGCAGTGCATCACGCGACCGGCGTGCGCGTCCGCGATCTTCCCGTCAGCATCGAGGATCTTCTAGCACCATAGCTTCGAGTCGCGGATAGACCAACTGCTCAGCTTGCGGAAACGTGGTGGGATCGATGATGTCGTGTCGCGGCGGTCCAAGTCCGCTCAAAACGACTTCCGAGTAGTTTGCACCCTTTGCGTTCCACTGCGCGAACAGATCCCGCGAAACAGCGTTGTTGACCGCGCTCTCGTTGGCGTTGGTCACCAGGATGCAGCCCTTTCCCAGCGGCTTGGTTTGCGCATAGTCGAAGATCTTGTCGCCAAAGAACGTCACCTCGGCCAGCGCGTGGGTCGGAAAACCGGGATAGGCATAGAGAGGAAGGCAGTTCTGTTTGACGCGCGGGTCCCACCACCAATACATGCTCGGGAGTGTATAGAGCGCGTGCATCGCCACCGTCCCGACGCCGCGCGGAATATGGATCGGCATCAGAAACGGCGAGACCGACACCGCGAGGTCAATCGGCATCGCCTGCGCCAGCCACAACGACATCGATCCGCCGAGCGATAAGCCGACCGAACTCACGCACCGCCCGAGACCTTGAGCGTAGGTGAACGCGTCGAGCACACACTGTCCCAGCTCGGGGAGGGTAAGATCCGCCAGCGTTGTCGTCAGACGATCTTTGAGCCCGTGACGCGGGATCCGTGGAACGTAGACGTTGCAGCCACGCGCGTAAAACCGCTGCGCGAGCAGATCGAACTGTTGCGGGCAATTGGTAAAGCCATGAAACAGGATGACGACGTTCTTGACCGGCGCGCCATGTTCGTAGAGGCGCGGCCATGCGTCGCGCTCAAGCGTCGTGTCGGCGGCGTCGCGCGCAATGACCGCGCGAATCGCTCGAACCGAAGCATCGTACGCGAGCGGCGTAGGAACGGCAGGCAGCGACCGCAGATCGCTCGGCTTCGAGCAGCCTGCAACGGCACGTGCCGCTACCGACGCGCCGACGGCCGCGACGAATCTGCGCCTATTCACGTTAGCGCGCCAACGTGATAGCGATCGGAACTGCGACGACCATTGCAAGCGTCGTCAGAAGGAGGGTTGAGGCGGCCTCGGCTTGATAGGCTTTGTAGCGCACCGCCAGCATCGGGCAGACCACCGCGGACGAAAGCGCGCAGATGACGATCGCTTCGGCTCGTAGGGGTTGAGCGATGCCGAACGCTATCACGAGCAGCGCCATGATGACGGGCTGGACGACCACCTTGACCAGCGTATTTCCCACCGTTTCGAACGTCACGGTAATGCGGAAGGCGGCGAGGATAATCCCGGCCACGAAGAGCGCTGCGCCTCCGGTCGCTGAACCGATGAGCGCGAGCATGCTGTCGATTTCTTTTGGAACCCTCACCCCGAGTAGCACGAGAATCAGTGCCAGCAGCGGCGCCCACACGTACGGTTGGCTGAAGCTATCTGCAACGCTCCGGCCGATCAGCGCTCCGAGACGCACGCCTCCGCCGAGCGAGCGATGCCGATCGTATTCGAGCATCGTAACCATCACCGGGATGATGGTGACGTTGAGAACCAACGCGGCAACGGCAATCGAAAGAAGACTGTCCTGCCCAAAGAGCGGTGTGAGAATCGCAACGCCCGCGAATCCAACGTTGGAAAGTGTGACGCTCGCCGATTGAATCGCCGCGGCACTCAGAGTGTGTCGCAGCAGAAACACGCTGACGAGCGCAACCGCCACGAACAGTCCAAGCCCAGCCACCAGCAATGCCAGCACGAATGGCGCTTCGGAGAAAAGCGCGGCGCGTGGTGCACGTGCAATGCCGACAAAGAGCAGCGCGGGCAAAGCGTACCCAAGTACCAGTTCGTTGAGTCCCGCGACCTGGTCGCTGTCGAATCGCTTCATGCGCCCCGCGCAATAGCCCAACGCAAGCACGAAGAGCACGGGCGCGAGCACGCCGAGCGCGCTGAAAAAGGTCGACACGTCGATTCCTACGACCCTGTCAGGGCGATCGCGATCTTCACAACGACGACCATCGAGACCGTCGTAAGCAGAAATGTCGAG
>PMUE01000194.1 GCA_003167055.1 Vulcanimicrobiota bacterium
CCCAGTGAGTAGACCAAGAGCAGCAGCGCCGCCTCGGCGTTGTGCTGCTGCGACGCAATCGCCAGAATTCCCGCTAAAATCGGGCCGATACAGGACGACCATCCGGCGGCAAAGGCGATGCCGACCAGGGATGAGGTCCAATACGTCCGCCGCTCGTGCTGGACATGCACGCGGGTGTCGCGCATCAGCACCGGAAAACGGAGCATGCCCATCATGTGCAGTCCCAAAATGACCACGATCACGCCGCCGATCTGCGCGATCAGCACGCGATGGGCGTTGAGCACCCCGCCGATGGCACTGGCCGTCAAGCCGAGTGCGACGAAGACCAGCGTGAAGCCGAGAATGAACGCGAGCGCATGCCCGATTGCCAGTGTCCGCAACGTCGCGCCGCGCTCTTGCCCCTGCAGTTCCTCGAGGCTGCTTCCGGTCAGCAGCGAGAGGTACGCCGGAACCAATGGGAGGACGCACGGAGATACGAAGGAAACGAGCCCGGCTAGAAATGCGATACCTACAGAAATATGCGCCGTTGACGTCATGCTATAGAGTACATTCGTGATGTCGCATTGGTTTAACTATCCGACAAATGTCGATCCGATAGCGATTCACCTCGGGCCACTCGGCATCCACTGGTACGGGATCGCCTACCTGGCCGGATTCGTGGCCGTGTATCTGTGGATGAGCCGCCCGGCAGGCCGGCTGCGACTGGGGCTCACGCGCGAGCAGATTCAGGACTTTCTGTTCTACGCGCTGATCGGCGTGCTCGTCGGCGGGCGCACCTTTTTCGTCATCAACGACATCATCTCGAAGCACGATCTCTCGTATTACACGAGCAATCCGCTGAACATCATCGCCGTCTGGCAGGGCGGCATGGCGTTTCACGGCGGGTTGGTCGGCGTCCTGATCGCGATTTGGCTCTTCGTCCGCAAACATCCGCAGCTCAAATACACCGTGCTGGGCGACGAGGTCGTGATGATGCTGCCGGTCGGCATCTTCTTGACGCGCATCGTCAACTTCATCAATGACGAACTGTGGGGCGATGTTTGCGATCCCGATCGCCCGTGGTGCATGATTCCCAATCGGCCGGGTGATGTGGAAATCTGGGGACCGTTGTATCGGCATCCTGCTCAGCTCTACGAGGCCGTACTTGACATCGTGACGCTGCCGATTTTGCTGCTCATCTACAAGCGCCGGCCGCCCGACGGCGTGGTGGGATGGAGCTGGTTTCTGATGTATGGTATCACCCGCAGCGTCGCCGAAATTTGGCGCAACGCCGATTTCCATCTTGGTCCATTCACCGGCGGCCAGCTCTACGCGTTGCCGATGATTCCGATCGCGCTGGTTGGCCTCTGGTATTGCATCAAACGGGGACGGCGCACCGACGTCACGCCGACCGATGTCGCTCCAACCGATACCGCAACGGCTTAGCGCGCTGCGCGCGCAGATCGATGAGGAATTGCGCGCCTGCGGCCGTGCACCCGGCACCGTGCGCATCCTCGGCGTGAGTAAGAAACAGCCCGCGTTCGCGATTGCGGAGGCGGCCGCCGCCGGCCTCGACGCGATCGGCGAGAACTACGTACAGGAAGCCGCATCGAAGTTTGCCGATCCGGAGCTGGCCGGGCTGCACCTCCAGAAGCACTACATTGGGCACGTCCAGACTAATAAGGCCAAAGCCATCGTCGAGCTGTTCGATGTGGTGCAGAGCGTGGACCGCGCCGACGCGGCGCATGCGCTGGGCGCAGCCGCGGCGCGGGCCGGCCGCGTGCTCCCGGTGCTGCTCCAGCTCAACGTCTCGCCCGCGGAGCGCTTCGGTTGCCCGCCGGGGGACGCACCCGCGCTGGCCGAGCGAATCGCTGCCGAGCCCGCACTGCGCTTGGACGGCGTGATGGCGATTGGGCCGCTGGGCGCCGGACCCAACGAAATCGCCCGCGCTTTTGAGCTCGCTGCCAAGACGTTTGCACTCCTGGGTGGAAGTACGCTCTCAATCGGCATGTCGGGCGATTGGCGCGAAGCGGTTCGCGCCGGCTCGACGATGGTGCGCATCGGCACCGCCCTCTTCGGGGAGCGTAGATAGATGAGCATGTTCAGCAAACTGGGATCGTTCTTCTCGATCCGTGACGAGGAAGAGGATCTCTACGACGACGATTCCGCACCATCGGGCCGCGTCGTTCCGCTCTCGAACGCGGGACGGCGCAGCGGCACCGAAGTCAGCGTCTACTCGCCACGCGGCTTCCAGGACGTCGTGGAAATCGCCGACGCTCTGCGGAACCGGCAAGTCGTCATCGTCAATCTGCAAAACGCGGATCGTGCGCTTTTGCAGCGCGTGGTCGACTTCGCGTCGGGCGTTGCCTACACGATCGACGGTAAGATCCAGAAGCTGGCCGAAGCGATCTACTTGATCGTTCCCGCCGGCGTGGTGGTCAACGCGGCCGGGCTGCGCGACACAATGATGGGCGATAGCACCCTCGACTTCATGTCGGGACGCGGTTAATCGAGAAGCATGGAAAAAGTTACGCCGGTCGACATTCAGCACAAGACCTTCAAGAAGGCGCTCCAAGGCTACGATCGCGCCGAAGTCGACCAGTTTCTCGACGAAGTGATCGAAACGCTCGAAGACGACGCGCAGCATCGTGCCGCGCTCGAAGCGGAGATCGCCGATCTCAAAGAGCGCATCAGCCATTTTAAGGCGATGGAAGAGTCTTTGCACAACACGCTGGTGCTGGCGCAGCGTACCGCTGACGAGGTCAAAGCCTCGGCCCATAAAGAGGCCGATCTGATTCGCGAACAAGCGCGTCTGGCCGCCGAGCGCGAGATCGCTTCCTACAACGACGCGGTCGGCGATGTGCGCCGAGAACATCAACGCACGATCGAAGCCTCGGAAAAGGCCAAGAGCGAGTTGCGCAGCTTACTGACAACGCATCTCTCGCTGCTCGAGGGCACGCACAGCCAGTTGCAACAACAGCAACTCGCACAGTCGGGCGACACCACCCGCATCGAAGTTTACTAAGCAAGAGATCGTGCCTCAAGTCGCGGTTCTGCCCGGCGACGGGATCGGTGTGGAAGTCACGCGTGAAGCGGTCCGCGTGCTCGCGTCCGTGCGGCCCGACATTGCCTGTATCGAAGCGCCGGTCGGCGGCGCTGCGCTGGAGCAAGGGTTGCCGCCGCTCCCGGACGCAACGCGCGAACTCTGTGCGCGCAGCTCGGCAATCCTCTTTGGCGCCGTGGGGCTGCCCAAATACGACGGTAAACCGATGGCGGAGCGCCCCGAGGCCGCGCTCTTCGCGTTGCGCAGCCGGTTCGCACTCTATGCAAATCTGCGTCCCGTGCGCGTCTTTCCCGGTCTCGAGGACGCGTCCTCACTTCGACCGGAACTGGTGCGCGGGCTCGATCTCGTCGTGGTGCGCGAGCTGACCGGCG
>PMUE01000164.1 GCA_003167055.1 Vulcanimicrobiota bacterium
CACCGACAATCCGCTGGTCTTTCCCGAGGACGGCGAGTTTGTCTCGGGTGGGAACTTTCACGGTGAACCCATCGCACTGGCCATCGACTTTCTCAAAATCGCGATCGGCGAGCTAGCTTCGATCGGCGAACGCCGTCTGTACCTTCTGCTCAACGCCGAAGACCGCGGCTTACCACTCTTTCTGACCGGGCGTTCGGGCCTGCAATCGGGGCTGATGATCGTGCAATACACGGCCGCGGCGCTGGTGAACGACGACAAAGGCCTAGCATGGCCATCGAGCGTCGATTCGATTCCCACGTCGGCTGGGCAAGAGGATCACGTGAGCATGGGCATGACGTCAGCCAACAACCTGGTTCGGGTGCTCGACAACGTCGAGGGCGCACTGGGATGTGAGCTGCTTGGCGCGCTGGCGGCGACCGATTTTCGCCGGCCGCTGCGCTCGGGCGCCGGTACCCAAGCCGCCTACGATTGTGCGCGCGAACGTATCGCGCCGTGGACGGCCGATCGCGTGCCGGCTCCCGATATTCAAGCCGCGCGCGAGCTGATCGCAAGCGGCGCGTTGGTGAATGCCGCTGAAGGCGCGATCGGCGAGCGCCTCTAGCATTGCTCACCGTCGTCATCCTCGCAGCGGGTCAGTCTAAGCGATTCGGATCGCAAAAGCTTCTGCACCGGCTCGAAGAGAACGACACGCTGTTCGAGCGGGCGATGCGCGCAGCCGNNGCGCGTGCGGTTCTCAACCGCGAGCCTGAACGCGGTATGGCGCACTCGCTGCGCCTGGCCAACGCTGCGATCGACCCCGAAGGTCCGATTCTCGTGCTCCCTGCCGATTTGTTGTTGATCGAGCCGCAGCACGTGGCTGACATTGCGGCGCTGGCCGAGGCGCTCGACGTCGTCTATCCGGTGCGCGCCGACGGAACGCCCGGTCATCCGGTCTATTTTTCGGCCCGCGCCCGCGCCCTGATCGCGCGTCTGGGTGACAATGAGCCGATTGCCAAACTGCGCGACCATCCCGAGCTGGCCCGGCGTGCCGTGGCCATTGAGGACAGCTGGCCGTACGCGGACGTGGACGACCCCTCCGATTTGCCATAACGGTGAGCCGGCTCGAAATCGGGGAAGAATGCCAGCGTGTCTGATGAGTCATCCGACCGGCTGAGTCGTCGCTCGTTTATTGTTTCCGCGGGGCTGTCTGCGATGAGCGTTCCACTGGCGGGTGCCGTTGCGCAAGCGCCTGGACTTGCCATGAAGGGACCGCAAGCGACGGCCGTCACCCTGACGATCAACGCCGTGCCGCGCACGCTGACAATCGAGCCGCGCGTCACGCTGCTCGATGCGATTCGCGATTATGCAGGGCTCACCGGAACCAAGAAAGGCTGCGACCAAGGAACGTGCGGCGCGTGCACCGTCATGGTCAACGGGCGGCGAATCGATTCCTGTCTGACGCTCGCGATGATGCACGAATCTGACGCGATCACGACGATCGAGGGAATCGCGCGCGGCGAGACGCTGCAACCCGTGCAAGCTGCATTCATCGAGCATGACGGGTTCCAGTGCGGATTCTGCACGCCTGGACAAATTGTCTCAGCGGTCGCGATGTTGGCCGAAGGTCATGCGCTGAGCGAGGACACCGTGCGCACGCAGATGAGTGGTAATATCTGTCGTTGCGGATGCTATCCGCACATCGTCGATGCGATTCTCGAAGCCGGTAAGCCCGCATGAATCCGTTTGCGTTCGCACGCGCCGATTCGGTCGCTTCGGCATTGACGGCAGTGCACCGAACTCCACACGCGCAATTCATTGCGGGCGGGACGAACATTCTCGACTTGATGAAGGACGACGTCGAGCATCCGCCGATCCTGATCGACATCAATGCATTGCCCTTGCGCGCGATCGAGCAGCGCGGGGACCAGCTGTTCATCGGCGCGCTTGCCCGCATGAGTGACATCGCCGCGCACCCGCTCGTGCAGTCGGCATTTCCGGTAATTTCGATTGCACTGGAAGAGAGCGCTTCCCCGCAGCTGCGCAACATGGCGTCGATCGGCGGGAACGTCTTGCAGCGTACGCGCTGTCCGTATTTTCGCGATACGGCGACGCCGTGTAACAAACGCAATCCCGGCAGCGGCTGTGGCGCCATCGGCGGTTTCAACCGCATGCAAGCGGTACTTGGAACGAGCGATCGCTGTATCGCGACGCATGCGTCCGACGTTGCGGTGGCCTTCACCGCGCTCGACGCGGTGGTGCATATCGCGCACGGCAGCGGCACGCGCACGGTTCCGCTCACCGAATTTTATCGCGAGCCCGGGACGACGCCGCAGGTCGAAAACGCGCTCGCGCCCGGAGAGCTGATTGTCGGCCTCGCTATTCCGGAGCTTGCCTACGGCGCGCATTCAACGTATGTAAAAGCCCGCGATCGCGCACAATACGAGTTTGCGCTGGCGTCGGCCGCGGTAGCGCTGGATGTGCAGGGCGGCACGATACGCGCTGCGCGCATCGCGCTCGGCGGCGTCGCCACCGTTCCCTGGCGCGCGCGTCAGGCTGAAGCGTTACTGGCCGGTGCGCCCGCGACTCGGGCGAGTTACGAGCGCGCTGCGGAGGCGGCGCTACACGGCGCGCGCGGTCAGGGGCAGAACGACTTTAAGATTCCGCTCGCCAAACGCGTCGTGGTACGGGCGCTCGAGATGGTAAGCGCATGAGCATTCCGGTTATCGGTGCGTCGCGCAGCCGCGTGGACGGCCCCGACAAGGTCACGGGCGCGGCGAAATACACCTGCGATCGTGAGCTGCCCGGCATGCTGCACGCGGTCGTGGTTCCTAGTACGATTGCGTACGGACGCGTCGTGTCGATCGACGACAGCGAGGCTCGCAGCGCGCAAGGCGTCGTGCTCGTCATGACCCACCGCAACGCGCCGGTTGTTGACGAGAACAAGGTTGGGGCACAGGATGCCAAGTTGTTCTTGCTGCAGAGCGACGCGGTCGAGTTCGATCGCCAGCCGGTAGCGGTGGTCGTCGCGCGCACGTTCGAGCAAGCAGTATACGGCGCCGATTTGGTACGCGTTGCTTATGAGACACGCGCGCCGCAGATGGATCTTGACGCGGCGGAGGTCGTCGAGCCCCAGCAGATGCTCGGGGTGGACCTTCGGTTGCGCTACTCGCAAAAAGAGAAACCGGCGCTCGACGGCGCGCATACCAAGATCGCGCAGCTCTATCGGACGCCGACCGAGCATCACAATCCGATGGAAACGCACGGGACCGTGGCCGCGTGGGACGGCGACACGCTGACCGTCTACGATTCGACGCAGTGGGCCTTCGGCGTGCGGACGCGCCTGGCGGGCGTGTTCAAAATCGACCCGTCGAAGATTCGCGTCATCGCGCCCTTTGTCGGTGGCGCGTTCGGGAGCAAGGGCACGGCATGGTCGCACGTTCCGCTTGCGGCGATGGCTGCGCGTGTGACCGGGAAGCCGGTCAAACTTCTGGTCACGCGCCCGCAGATGTTCGGTTGGGTGGGTCATCGCCCGCAGACCGAGCAGCATTTCTCCGCCGGCGCCTCCGCTGACGGGACGCTAGTTGCGATGCTGCACGACGCCCGCAATGAAACCAGCCTTTCGGATGACTTCGTCGAGCCATGCACGGTCTTCAGTCGCGATCTCTACGCGGTGCCACACTACACGATGCATCAAGAGCTGCGCCGCCTTTCGATCAGCAAGCCGACGTATCAGCGGGCGCCCGGCGAATCCACCGGCGGCTTCGCAGTCGAATCGGCCATGGACGAACTTGCCTACGCGCTCGCGATCGATCCGCTCGAACTGCGTTTGCGCAACTATTCTGAGGTCAATCCAAACAATGGGAAGGAGTATACGAGCAAGAAGTTGCGCGAGTGCTATGCGCAAGCGGCGGAGCGATTCGGCTGGTCGAAGCGCACGGCGACGCCGCGCTCGATGCAGCGTAACGGCATGCTGGTCGGATGGGGCATGGCTACCGCATCGCGCGGGACGCATCGCGGCGATTCCAGTGCACGCATCACCATGCAAACCGATGGGAGCGTCGTCTTAGCGGTAGGCACCATCGAACAAGGGACCGGCTCGCCAACCGTTTATCCGCAACTTGCCGCCGCGGTGCTCGGCATCTCCGCTGACCTTGTGCGCTTCGAGTGGGGCGATACGAATTTGCCGACCGCGCCGCTTGCCGCCGGTTCGCAGACCGCGGCAAGCGTCGGTTCCGCTACGGTACTTGCTGCACAAGCACTGCGTGACCGCTTAGCGTCGCTCGGCGGCAAGATTCCGGCCGAGGGGATCACCATCGACATCAACGCTAAGGTCGATGAATCAGAAGAAGAACGGTACGCGCAACAAGCGTTTGGCGCCCACTTTGCCGAGGTCGAAGTTGATCCCGACCTGCTGCATGTTCGCGTGACGCGTTTCGTCGGCGCTTATGACGTCGGACGGGTCCTCAATGCCAAGACGGCGGGAAGTCAACTCGTCGGCTCGGTCGTCTGGGGCATCAGCATGGCGCTCTACGAAAAGACGC
This sequence comes from Vulcanimicrobiota bacterium, assembly GCA_003167055.1. GTDB lineage: Bacteria > Vulcanimicrobiota > Vulcanimicrobiia > Vulcanimicrobiales > Vulcanimicrobiaceae > Aquilonibacter > Aquilonibacter stordalenmirensis. The sequence continues at coordinate 4,521 of PMUE01000164.1, forward strand.
GCTTTGACCTGCGCACCGGCCGGATCATGAACGCCACCTTGGCGGACTACCTGGTACCCACCAACGCCGACATCCCGAATCCCGACGTGATTGCGGTTGAGGACGACGACGAACGCGTCAATCCGGCCGGCGTGCGCGGCATGGGCGAGGTCGCGATGTGCGGGTGTGCCGCCGCGGTCGCCAATGCGGTCTATCACGCGACCGGCGTTCGCGTGCGTGAGTTGCCGATTACGGTAGAAGCGCTACTCTAACAGGTATGGAGTATCGCTATCTAGGGAAGTCCGGGCTGCAGGTGCCGGTCTTGAGCTTCGGCACGGGAACCTTCGGTGGGCGGGGTGAGTTCTTCGGCGCGTGGGGATCGACCGACGTGTCCGAGGCAAAACGCCTTATCGACATCTGTCTTGATGCCGGTCTCACCATGTTCGATTCAGCCGACATTTACTCACGCGGTCTGGCTGAAGAGATCCTCGGCAAAGCAATTAAAGGCCGGCGCGATGCGGTCTTGATCTCGACCAAGGCCACATCGCCGATGAGCGATGCGCCCAATGATGCCGGATCCTCGCGTCAACACTTGACGACGGCGATCGAGGCGTCGCTGCGACGGCTGCAGACCGACTGGATCGATCTCTTTCAACTCCATAATTTCGACGCATACACGCCGATCGAAGAGACGCTCTCGACGCTCGACGATTTCGTGCGCGCGGGGAAGATTCGCTATGTCGGTGTCTCCAACTACTCCGGCTGGCATCTGATGAAGGCGCTGGCCATCGCCGAGCGCTTCAATCTTCCGCGCTACGCCGCGCATCAGGCGCTGTACTCGCTGATCGCGCGCGATTTCGAGTGGGAACTGATGCCGCTCGCGCTCGATCAAGGCGTCGGTACGGTAGTATGGAGTCCGCTTGGATGGGGACGGCTCACCGGCAAAGTTCGGCGCGGCGCTCCGCTCCCGCAAACGAGCCGGTTACACGCTACCGCTGATGACGGACCGCCGGTCGACGACGAGTATCTCTATACCGTCGTCGACGCGCTGGATATTGTCGCGCGCGAAACCGGAAAGTCGATTCCGCAGATCGCGATCAACTGGCTGTTGGCGCGTCCCACGGTGTGCAACGTCATCATCGGCGCGCGTAACGAAGAACAGCTGCGCGCTAATCTCGGCGCGGTCGGTTGGACGTTGACGAAAGAGCAGATCGCCGTTCTAGACGCGGCCAGCAAACGTACGCCGCCGTATCCGTACTGGCATCAGTACACGAAGACGAAGCTCAATCCGCCGCCCGTGTAGGCGAAGGAAAATTATGCGCGCATGTGCTGGATGATCCGCACGGTGGTGCACGTCCAAGCGCGCAGCAGCTTCGCGAGACCGAAACTGACGGCGACGCAGACCGCGGCGTGCACGCTGAGGCTGAACCAAATGGGGCCACCCAGCCAAATCGTCCTGCCGAGCGAGTGGCCGTCAACGATGATCTGCTCGAGGGTCTCCATAGACGCCAGCAGAGCGAGCTGCAATCCAAAGATCGGCGCGAGCAGGCGGCTCACTTGCGTGTGCAGCGCATCGTCGGATGCCTGCAACAGATCGCGGCGCACGCGCAGCACCAGATAGAGGACGACGAGTAACGCGCCAAGGGCGAGCGTGGGCAGCACGTCGAGATTCGAATGGTCGGTGTAGGAGGCCCGCCCAAACCAGCCGGCATTCGAGATGCCTTCGACCAACGGATCGGCAATTGCGACGGCGATGACCGCCGCAGCAATGCAGAACCAGAATCGGATCGAGGCGTAATTGATGGATTCTTTATGGCGGACTCGCTGCGGCTTGCTCCGGGGCCCGCGCACGACGACGGCGTTTCGTTCAATAGGCAGATCCGCGACATCGCCGGCCAGCTTCGCCCCGATAATCGCCGACGTAGCATACCGACGCGCCTGCGGAATCATACGATCGAGCTCGGCAAAAGACGACAGCGACGAGACTGCTTCGCTATGCCAACGCTCGATATCAGCGCTCGATATTCCGGCAACCGGCCCGAATGCGGGGAGAGGATGGGCATTGCTAAGATCGATCGTCAATCCGCTGCGTTGTTGAATCATCTGCTCGGTTTCACGACGATAGGCTTGCGAGCCGCCCAGCCGGTCCGAATCGATGACGTCTTCAACGTTCAACAACGTGGTATAGGTCATACTGGTCCAAAAAGCGAGGAAGGCTCGATAGAATACGCCGGGTGCCGTCGCAGCCGAAACGCCCAAGCGCAAGCCCCTTCTCGTGGCACTTTTCACGGCGCCGTTCAGAAGTTCGGGTGAGAGGTGCAGTGCCTTCAATGCACGCGCGAAGAGCGGCTGATCGTGGTGCAGCGCGAGTATTTCTAAGGGCTTGGTTACGAAGTACGCGTTACCGGAAGCCTTGTAAATGCGCCACCCCGAGAGCCACTGACCCCACGGGGAGCGAACGACCGCGATATGACGCGCGCTCGGAAAGTGCGTGCGCATCCACCCAAGTCGTCCAACCGTGCGGCAATGCTTCATCACCGCGATCTTTCCGTTTGCGTGCGCGAAGCGCACGAGCGAGTCGAGATAGCTCGCGAGGCCGGGAAGATTCGTCTGCGGGCCGGCGAGAAACTGATCGTAAGAAGCGCCGACCGGATATCCCGTGACACCGCGTCCCTGGGCTGGAATGAGCGGGGCAAACTCCTCGAAGTACGGGCGCTCCGGGTCGGGATGTCTAGAGTCGGTGGCGCCCGGGCGCATCGCCGCAATGTCGCGCAGCGTTGATGTTGCTAGCGCTTCATTGAGCGGCTCGTAGAAAGCCATCACGTCAGGTCGCGACCGGAACAGGGACCATATCCATGTTCCCGCCGTACGCCACCCACAGTGAAGGAAAATGGACTCTGCAGCTTCGGGCTCTGGCACTGCCAGAAGTTTCTAAGCAATGATTGAGAAATCGCTGAGTCGGCTGCCTTTGGGCCTAACGCGCGGGGTCTGACGGGGCCTTATCGAGTCAGGGTCCAACGGCCATTTGTGTGCCGCAGATAGACTCTATCGGCCGGTACGTCGGTGACGAAGTCGATGGCGCCGATGCGGTTGCCCCCGCAATGATCAATACCTGGCATGATCTCGACGAGTACTTTCATTCGCCACGAGTTGGTGCTGGCAAATCCGGTATGCCAATTCGGCCCAAGGAAGCCCGGCCACCATTGGTTCTTTTGCATCGTCCAATTGATGTCCATGAGACCCTTGTGGTAAAAGGTGACCCAAGCACAGTGATCGGACCGGTTCAGCACCTCGATGCTCGGGTACGAGCTGGAAACGGCAAGCCGCGGCAAAAGCGCGATCGCAAGCGTTGCAAAGAACACGAGAGAAAGGCGTTGGAACATATCCTGATCCATCCTTCTGTCGCGTAGCGACGAGGATTTTTTCTGCACGCCCGACGCATTCCCCGCTCATTCAGCGTAGCGCTCCGCTTAGAAGTGGTCCGCGAGAATCTCGAAGAGTTCGCGGCGCGCTTTGTCGAGCACCTCGATCGCCTTCTTATAGAGTTCGATGTTGCCGCTCTTGGCGATCTGTTTGACGGCATCTTTGATGCCGTGCACCTGCCGCATTGCGTCGGCGACGGTTGCGTAGAACGCCGGGTTGCTCCACGGCATCTCTTCCTCAGACTGCTCGCGTGTCGCGTAGAGTTCGCGGCCCTTATCGGTGATCTCGTAGGTGCGCTTACCGTCGCGCTCGGAGCTGCGAACGAAGTCGCCGTCCTCGAGCATTTGCAGCGCCGGATAGATCGAACCCGGGCTCGGCCGCAGTCCGCGTTTGCTTTCGATCGTCAGCATGATGTCGTAGCCGTGACGCGGACCCTCGAGCAGTGCTTCGAGGATCTCGTACTTGAGATCGCCGCGTCCGCGGCCGCCGCCGAAGCCACCGCCCCAGCCGCCGCGATGCCGTCCGCGCCGGCCCATACCGAAGTGACCTTCGAAGCCTTCGCGTCCGTGTCCAAAATGAAAGTCCATAAACATTGTCCTATGCGGTCACGGCGTACGCTAGATAAAGCGAGCCGCGCTCCGCGAGAGTGTAAGGTGAATCGCCGCCGGGGCGCTCGATGAACCCAAACCGCTCGAATAGCCGTAGATAGCTATCGACGAGGGCGGGGCTAACCTCGCGTCCGGTCCGGTCGCACACAGCACCGACGAGCTCGGGAAGCGTCGCCGGCCCGTTCCAGAGGGTTGCCAGGATGGCGTAGTCCATATTGGAGGTCCTTTCGAATAGTCGCCGTGCTTACGAGTAACGTACTCGATATATCGGCGGCGGTCAAGAGGCCGAGGGAAAATCGGCCGGAAACCTCTGCGAATGGCGACGACAATCTCGGGACCACGCGTTGTGCGTGCCGCACGCGGGGCGACGCTGACGGCGCAAGGCTGGCCGCAAGAAGCCGCGCTGCGCATGCTCTGCAACAATCTCGATCCCGACGTTGCCGAACGGCCTAAGGATTTGGTCGTGTACGGCGGCAACGGCAAGGCCGCGCGATCGTGGACGGCATTCGATGCGATGGTGCGCACGCTCACGCGTTTGAAAAATGACGAGACGATGATCGTGCAGAGCGGCAAGCCGGTTGCGGTTTGGAAAACGCACGACCGCGCGCCGCGCGTGTTGTTGGCCAATTCGAACCTCGTTCCGAAATGGGCGGATTGGAAAATCTTCCGCGAACTCGAAGCGCAAGGCCTCACGATGTACGGCCAAATGACGGCCGGTTCGTGGATCTACATCGGCACGCAAGGCATCGTCCAAGGCACGTAC
>PMUE01000389.1 GCA_003167055.1 Vulcanimicrobiota bacterium
GCTCCGGCAATGCCGACCGCGAGGAGCTTCGCGCCCTCCGCCGTTGCAGCGGCGACTGCCTTCCCGAAGGCTTGAGCCGCCGTCGATTGCCCCGTGGACATAATGAAGGCCTCCTAGTCACGGAGGCCTTCTGCGATTCCCTTCGTGGGTCCGTCGCTAGGTTTCGGATTGGGGCGTAATTTGCGACTGCGCCCAGAAGGTCGCGGCCGCATCGCCGATCGACTGGGTGCCCGCTGACGCCGAGGTCGGTATCGTGACGCCGAATGCGTCTTCGTCACTGGTCGTCCCCGAGGTGCTGCTCGACGAACTCGAGCTCGACTGACTCGCATGGTGATGATGATGGTGATGGAGTTCTGATTTCAACTGCGCCAGCTGCTGTGGATTGAGGACCGAATCGATTTGGCTTTGCAGCTGCGTAGACGACAGATTGCCGTTTTTGGCGTTTTGGAGAATCTGGCCGATCTGTTGTTGTTGCGCTTGCGTGAGATTGAGGTTCGCAAACACGCTCGGCAGCGTGGTTGATTGCGCGACGTTGGGCACGGTAGCGTAGGACGCGGCCGCGCTTACACCGGATATTCCTGAGGTCCCGCTCATTCATGTCTCCTTTCTGCGCGCACGGCGCACCCTTTAGCTATCGGCAGTAAAGCTGTGAGAATCGTCAGTTTTTCCTGAGAAGGCGCATTCCTGAGAGCCTCACTGGGCGATCACGACGACGTTGGTCAGTTTCCGGCCTCCGATTTGCAGTGTTGCGTGAAAGGTTCCGGTGACGATCGCGTTGCGGCCGTTCAGCTGCGCGCCGTCGCTCGAGTCGAGGACGGTCACGCATTGCTGGTCGCACACCTGATAGGTCGATACGGTTCCACCGCGCGGTGTTTGGCGCGTGGTGTATTTCTGAACCGTTCCTTGGACGGCTACGGGCTGACCGTCGTACGTCTGAGGATTCGAGAGAATCATCGATGGAGCAAGATCGTCCGCGCGTGCAATGATTGGCGAATTCAAGATGGCTGCGAAGCCGATTGCGGCCATGAGTAAAGCTGCATATTTCATAAGCGATAGTCTGCCGCATAAAACCGTGCGCACACTGTGCACAAACTGTTGTCACGCTGAGCTTAACGCCGCCTTGTCATCCCGAGCGTAGCGCAGCGTAGTCGAGGGACCGCACCTGTCGAAGGGTCACACGCAGGAAAAACACTGGCAACATACGCAAGGTACGCTTCCACCCATGGAGCGAGAACCGAGCCCGAGCGAACTGATGACTGCGATTGTGGAACTGCACGGAGCGGTAACACAAGGATTCGCGCAAGTAGACGCGCGGTNNGCGCGGTTCGCGCAAGTAGATGCGCGGTTCGCGCAAGTAGATGCGCGGTTTGGACAGCTGGAAACACGCGTCACTTCTATTGAGGGCGAGATCAAGGGCATCAATCACTGGATGAATCGCAGCGATCAGCGGCTTGCGGTGCTCGAAGCGCGCTAGCGTGCCTCAGATTTCTGTCAAAGAGTTTTATGCGCTGCCGCTACGAGTCCATTCGCTTCTTTCGGACGTTCCGTTGCGTGACGTCTGGGCGGTGGACCTGCCGCGCCCGCGTACACGCGTGACGCTCGCTGATTTCAATCCGTTCGGAAATCAGCACCGCACGGTCAGCCGGCTTCCGGCGCCGGCGCGCGCGCTCTTCGACCTGCGGTTTTTTCTCGGACGCTTCTTGCGCCTCGAAGCCGAGCCACAAGATGCGGACGCGCTGTCGTTCGTCTCTCGGCTGACTTCGGAGGACCGTGCCCGATCTTCGGCCGCTGCCGGAACGCGCTCCGGAATGTTTCGCGTGATATATCGCTTCGAAAACGAGATGCTGCTGGAACTTCATAATCGCACGGTCCATGCTGCAACAGCCAGCGCGCTCGCGGAAACGGCGGACGGCTATCGCTTCTATTTCGCGGTGTACGTCGCCAACACAAGCTGGATCACGCCGCTCTACATGGCCCTGATCGACCCGTTCCGACGACTGATGATCTATCCGGCCATGCTCAAGAATATCCGAGCGGCGTGGCTCGCGACCCTTTGCCATCCCGAGGCGCCTACATCGGTTCTTTGATGCCCACGTGGATAAGCCACACGTTCACCGGGAGCGACGTTATCAGGCCCAAGATCATCCCGATCTGCATCGTGAACCAATAGGCCGGCTCGTTCGGCATAAGGCCGGGAAACAACACCAGCTGCGAGATGGCCATCCATCCGAAGAGTCCGATTTCAAACGCCGTCAGCGAAAGCGTGTCGGCTTTGACCGCTGCCCAAATGCCGGGCCAGAACGCGAGGCCGCGCATCGGCGCGATCGCAAAATACTGAAAGACGATCCCTAGTGCGTACGCGAGAATGTAGTCTCCGACGAATTCCGCCGCCATTACCGAACCAGCGAGCTGTAAGCCGGCGAGGTACACGACCGATTCAGCAATGATGTCACCGAGCGTGCAGCCCGCGCCGCAGTGTAGCGCACTCACGATGACGCCCGCAGCAAATGGCTTTTGCGACGCCTTGCCCCACGTGAAGTACGCCCGGATAGCCAGTGGGCCGCCGTAAAGCGCGGTTATCGCCCAGACCCAGTTCATGATCGACATGCGCTGCGGATGCCGCACGACATCGACGAGAATGAACGCCGCGCTCGCCAGACCAACCGCGATCGTGACGAGCGCGAGCGTGTTCAACCAGGGCGCTACCATGATCCCATTTTAATCCCACGCCCAAACTAGCGCCATCCTGCCATTTCCGCTATAATGAGCGTATGTCGACTCTGGCCCTGGCGCCGTCCGCCATCGATTTTGCGAGGTCGCCGGCAAAGCTGAAGGCGCTCTCGCCTACCGCGATTCGCGCCTTTAAGGACATCGCGGCGCACTGGAAGCTCGCGCCGATCGAGCAGCGCATTCTGCTCGGTGTCCTCCCGCAGTCGACCTACACCAAGTACATGCGCGATCCGGATTCGGCGCTGCTCTCCTACGACACGCTGCAGCGTATCTCGATGCTGCTCGGCATCTTCAAGGCGATCAACATCTTATTGCCCGATGCACAGCTTGCCGACGCCTGGATCGGCCGGCCCAACACCCATCCGCTCTTCAAAGGAAAGAGCGCAAAAGAGCTCTTGCTCGATGGGTCGTTCGAGAGCTTGGCCGCGGTGCGCGCCTACCTCGATGCCGAACGCGGATGGTAGCCCGCTTCCGCAAGAAGCACACCGTTCGCGTCATCGCCCATCGCCGCA
>PMUE01000365.1 GCA_003167055.1 Vulcanimicrobiota bacterium
AAGACCTACCGGCATGTTTACGTCCTGAGCGAGTGTTGTAGGCCCCGAGCTAGTGCAACGATCTGGTGCATAGGGCGTCGCGACGCTTTGCGGAATTCGCGCTCTAGCGGGTTCTAGGACCCTTCGAAATATCGATGTAGCAGCGTCGATCGTGTTCCACGCCGGTCACGGTAATGACCCGTCCCGGTTCGCTTAGCTCCGCTTTCGTATCGCAACGCGTGGTGTTTCCACTCATGAACTCGAAGCGTATGTAGTAGCCGCCAGTGGGTGAAAATCCACCCCACGACCCCCTAGTGTGCGCCGGAATTCTAAACGCGGCCATGTTCACGGTCTTCGGGCCGTTTTGGATCGTGATCCACGCATCGTAGTCCGAGTTATTATAAATCGGCAAGGAAAGTGCGAGGGCACGAATCGGTAGAGACAAGGCGACAAGGACGGCGGCGATTGCGAACACGCGACCGCCTATGCGTGATAAGGTCGGCATTTCAGGGCCTCCTTTTCAATCCTGNNTACCAATTCCGCCACCTGGGCACACTTCGCCGTGCTGGGCACGGACGCCGCACTTTGCGGCTCGCCATCGTTCGTGAAACCGGGGGATTGTCCTCGGGGTTAGCGATGGAGCATATGCCCCAACTCAGATTTTTATCGGACATCCGTCCCTCGACTCCGCTGCGCTACGCTCGGGATGACAACGCGACTCAGAGCGAGGCGCTGGACCCCTATTCGGAAGCGGTAACCACCGCGGCGGAGCGGGTCAGCCCATCGGTGGTCGCGATCGAAGTTCACGCCGGACGCCACGGCGGCAATGGGTCGGGCTTCGTCTTCACGCCCGATGGCTTCGTGCTCACCAATAGCCACGTGGTTCACGACGCCGATCGGATCGCGGTCGCCTTGCTCGACGGGCGAGAGATTCCCGCGACGCTGGTCGGCGAAGATCCCCACACCGATCTCGCCGTGCTCCGTGTCGACGCGCCTGAGCTCGTGCCGGCCGCGCTCGGCGACTCGGCGCGATTGCGTCCGGGGCAACTCGTCGTTGCGGTCGGTAATCCGTTTGGCCTCGCCTATACGGTGACGGCCGGCGTCGTGAGCGCGCTCGGTCGCTCGCTGCGCTCGCAGTCGGGCCGGCTGATGGACAACATCATTCAAACCGATGCCGCACTCAACCCCGGCAACTCGGGCGGTCCGCTCGTAACCTCAACCGGTGCCGTGATCGGCGTAAACACGGCCGTGCTTCCGGGCCAAGGATTGTGCTTCGCGATTGCCATCAACACCGCAAAACACATAGCTGGACTCTTAATTCGCGACGGCAAAGTGCGGCGCGGCTATTTCGGCATCGCCGGACAAGATGTCTCGCTTGCGGCATCCGCTGCGCGCCGCTTTGTGCTCAGCGATCCACGCGGCGTACTGGTCGGTTCCGTCGAACCGGGTAGCCCCGCTGACACGAGCCGCTTGCACGCGGGCGACGTGCTGCTCGCAATTGAAGGCGAGCGCGTCTTTGGCGTCGATGATTTACACAAGCGTCTCACCTCGATCGATCTGAGCCGCCCGTATAAGCTCGATATTTTGCGCAAAGGCGAACGTCTCGCGCCGATCATCTTGCCCGTAGAATCACCGCAATAGAATCACCGCATGATCCGTAAGCTCATTCCGATCCTCGGTATCACCTTCGTCGACATCATCGGCTTCAGCATGCTGCTGCCGGTGCTGCCGTATTTCGTGACGCATTTCGGAATGAAAGCAATCGTCGTTGGGCTTTTGCTCTCGACGTTTTCGTTTTGCCAATTGGTCTCGGGACCAGTTTGGGGAAATGTTTCGGATCGTATCGGGCGCAAGCGCGTCCTGATCATCAGTCAGATCGGCGCTACGATCGGGTGGTGCATGCTCGCGTTCTCGCCGAACATCCAATGGGTTTTCATTGCGCGCATCGTCGAGGGGATCTCGGGCGGCAACATTGGCGTTACGCAAGCCTACGTCGCGGATTTGGTCGAAGGCAAGGATCGTGCTCGCGCGTTTGGATTCATCAGCGCCACCTTTGCGGCCGCGATGGTCTTTGGGCCCGCCGGCGGCGGCCTGCTCTACAGCCGCTTCGGCTTTTCCGCTCCGTTCCTTGCCGCATCGGCGCTGCAACTCCTCACCCTTATCCTTACGATTGTTCTGCTGCCTGAATCGCGCACCAAAACAGAAGAGGACCAGGCACACGTCGGAATGCGCGAAATCGCCGCAACCTTCACGAACCCGCGGTTTTCGCCGTTGCTCGTACAAAAGCTCGCGCTTTCGCTTTGCCTATACGGTTGGTACTCGGTGATCGCGCTGTATCTCGCCGGACAGCTGCACTTCGGGCTCGTTGCCACCACCTACTATTTTTCGGCCTTCGCCGTCGTCAACGTGCTGATCAACGGCTTCGGCGTTGGTAAAGCATCGAATCTCTTGGGCGACCGCGTCATGTCCACGCTGGGGCTTGCGCTGCTCGTTGTCGGTATGGCGTGTACGCCGTTCGTTCACACCTCGCTGAGTTTCGTCGGCGTCATGGTCCTCTTTGCGCTAGGTAGCGCGTATGCAAATAACGGCATCAACGCCATGCTCTCGAACGCCGCCTCGGATCGCGAACAAGGCACCGTGCTCGGCGTTGGCTCGTCGCTCGATTCGCTCTCGGGCATCATCGCGCCGCCGATCTCGACCGGCCTTCTCACCGGTTACGGCTCACACTTTGCCGGCGTGGAATCGCTGCTCGCGGCCATCGTCGGCTTGATCTTGGGCGTGCGTAATAGTCTGGTTGCTAGTCGAGTAGCACCGGTCATCGCAGAGTCAATTGCTGCCGTCGAAGAATTGGAGACAACGTGAAATCGAAGATCACTGGCACCACGCTTCCCGTTCTCGAACTCGGACTCGAGCCCGGCGACAAAATCGTCGCCGAGCCGGGCGAATTCTCGTGGATGACGTCCAACGTGCAACTCAACACGACCGCAATGACCGCCGGCGCAAAGGGGTTGTTGGGCGTGCTCGGACGCGCGCTTTCGGGCGGCGGACTCTTCATGACCGAGTACAGCACGACGGCCGGGAACGGCTTGATCGCGTTCGCGGCCAAGGTTCCCGGTGAAATCATGCAAGTCGACGTGTCG
>PMUE01000228.1 GCA_003167055.1 Vulcanimicrobiota bacterium
GTTGTTGATCTTGTGCGCACCGGTGTGATTGAGGTCCTCACGCTTGAGCAGGAACGGGACGCCGGTCTCTGCCGCATAGCGCTCGGCGCGATACAGCGGCGAGGGACGCCCGACAAAGTCGCGCAACACGCCCTCGTATTCGGCCCAGAACGACGGGTCCGCGAATGCCGTGGCGACTTCGCGCTCGAGCGTCTCGAGCGCATCGATTAAGACTTCGGGAACGAAGCGTCCGCCGAATTCCCCAAAGTACCCGCGGCCGTTAGGCTGCATCGCTCTCCCGCACCGCGGCAATGAAACGGTGCATCTTCTGCGCGTCTTTGCGACCGCCGGTCTCGATGCCGGTTCGCACGTCGACCCATGCCGGCCGAATCGTCCGCACGCATTCGCCGACGTTTTCGGGTGTGAGGCCCCCGGCAATAGCGATCGGGCGCAGCCGCGCGAGTTGCGAGAGCACCGACCAATCGAACGACACCCCCGTGCCGCCCCACTTTCCCGCGACCTTGGTATCGAAGAGCGGCAGTGCCGCATAGGCATCGCATCGCGCGTCGAGATCCTTCGGACGCTCGCCCGGCGCAATATGAAATGTCTTGACGACTGAACCGCCGACCGAGCGCACGAATTCGGGCGACTCGTCGCCGGAAAGTTGCACCACGAGCTCCGGGAAATACCACCGTGCGCGCTCGACTTCGTCGATCGACGGATTGACGAACACGCCCACCGGCAAGATGCTGGCGCCGATGCGCTGGGCGATTTCCGCCGCCGCCGTCCAATCGATGCTACGCGGCGATGGTGCGAAGATCATTCCGGCCGCGTCGGCGCCCTCATCGATGGCGAGCGACACGTCGGCCCAACTGTTGCAGCCGCAGAACTTAATGCGTGTGGACATGCTTGAACGACGCCAGGAGCGCCGCAGGATCGTCGGCTCGCATCAAGGCCTCGCCGATCAAGAATCCGCGCGCGCCGGCACGGCGCAGTCGCTCGAGATCGGTGAGATCGCGCATCCCGCTCTCGCTGATCGCAAATACCTCGGGCGGCACCTGCGGAAGCACGTGCTCGCTGACAGCGAGATCGGTGATCATCGTGCGCAAGTTACGATTATTGACGCCCACAAACTGGGCCCCGAGTCCGATCGCCCGCTGCAGATCGCGAGCATCGTGTACTTCCACGAGCGCGTCGAGGTCGTAGGCTTGCGCCTCGGCCATCGCTGCACGCATCTGCTCGTCGCTCAACCCTGAAACAATCAACAGAATTGCGTCGGCGCCGTACGCCGCGGATTGCGCGACTTGATAGGGCGTCGTCAAAAAGTCCTTACGCAGGAGCGGGAGCGCGGTTACCGCGCGTACCGGTGCGATGAACGCCAGGTCGCCCAAGAAGTGATCGTTCTCGGTAAGGATACTGATCGCGTCGGCGCCGGCGCGCTCGTACGTCTTGGCGATCGCGACCGGATCGAAATCGCGGGCGATCAGCCCTGCCGACGGCGAAGCGCGCTTGATCTCGGCGACGATCGCGTCACCGCTGCGCGCTCGCAGCAATTTGAGAAAATGGCGTCTCGTGGCAACGCTGGCGCGCGCGCGTTCGCGAATCTCCTCGTACGGCTCGCGCTCCATCTCCGCTTTGAGGCGCTGCGCCTTCGCCGCGTAGATCTTCTTGAGTACGTCCTCAGCCATGGATTGCCAGCTCCTTCGCGCGCTCGTAGGTGCGCAGTGCCGCCCCGGACTTTAGGATCGAGCGCGCGTGCCCGAGTGCGGCCTCCATCGTCGACTCCGCGCCGACGGTGTGCAATACGAGCGCGGCGTTGAGCGCGACCACGTCTGCACGCGGCGATGCCTCGCCGCCAAGAATTGCGAGAAACGCCTCCTTGGCGGCCTCGACCGAGTGCCCGACGATCGCGGGCAGCGGCGTTGCAATGCCGTACGCGGCGGGATCAAGCCTCCACCGCCGGCCACCGGACCCGTCGAAAGAATACACCGCTGTCGGTACGTCGCCAGCCACTTCATCGATGCCGTTCTCGGCATGGATGACGGCACCCCTGCGTACGCCCAGTCCCTGCAGCACCGCTGCCAGCGGTTCGAGCAGTTCCGGGCGCGCCACGCCGACGATTTGCACGCTCGCCGCTGCCGGATTGGTGAGCGGGCCGAGGACGTTGAAGATCGTCCGTACGCCCAGTTCGCGCCGGATGGGCCCGACGTTCTTCATCGCGGGATGATAGCGGGGGGCAAACATAAAGGTAAAGTTCGCCTCGCGCAGCATGTGCGCGGCGCGGTCGGGAGCCAAATCGATCGGCAGGCCCGTCGCTTCAAGGACGTCGGCACTTCCGCACGCGCTCGACGCCGCACGATTGCCATGTTTGGCGACCGGTATGCCGGCAGCTGCCGTAACCAGCGCCGCCATGGTTGAGATGTTGATGGTATTCGCACCGTCGCCGCCGGTGCCGACCACGTCGACGACCTCGGGCAACCCGTGCTCGACGTGCAAACTGCGCTCGCGCATCGCACGCGCCGCGCCGACGATCTCGTCAACGTCTTCGCCGCGAGCAGCCAGCGCGACGAGCAAACCGCCGCTCTGGGCCGGCGTAAGTTCGCCGTCCATGATGGCGCCGATCAGTTCGGCGCTCTCGGCCTGAGAAAGACGAGCGCCGGCTATGAGCCGGCGCAATAGAGGTGCGTATTCCGTCTTTACTTCACCAGTTCAAGCAGTGAAAGTTCTGCCGCGTCACCGGGGCGGACACGCGTTTTCGTAATTCGCGTGTATCCACCGGTGCGGCCCTTGAGCGAGGGCGCGATTTGCTCGACCAGCTTTTTCACGACCGCCGGTTCGGTGAGGAACTCGGCGAGTTTGCGGCGGGCGGCGAGATCGCCGGCCATCGCAGTCGTGATCAACGACTCCACGACCTTGCTGACTTCTTTGGCCTTGGTCGAGGTCGTCTCGATCTTCTCATACTTGAAGAACGAGGTCGCCATGTTGCGCAACAGCGCCTTGCGGTGCCCGTCACTACGGGACAATCGCTTGTATGCGATTTGATGCGGCATGCGTTACGTCTCGTCGCGCTTTAGCTCAAGCGCAGCGAGAGCCCCCTCTCTGCGAGAACTTGCTTGATTTCGTCGAGCGACTTCTTGCCGAAGTNNCGAAGTTGCGCATCTTCATGATCTCGTCTTCGGTGAGATCGAGAAGTTCCGACACTTTCGAAATGCCGGCACGCTTGAGACAGTTGAACGACCGCACCGACAGGTTGAGCGTCTCAACCGGGATGTCCCATTCGTTCGGCGGCGCTTCGGGCAGCGGTTCCTCGCGGCTGGTGAAGCCGACGAAGAGATCGAGCTGCTCTTGCATGATCGCGGCAGAGGTCGCGAGCGCGTCATCGGGCGTGATCGAACCGTTGGTCTCGATTTCGAGCGTCAGCCGGTCGAAGTCGACGCTCTGGCCGACGCGGGTGTCGTCGACCGAGAAGTTGACCTTGCGAATCGGTGAGAAGATCGAGTCGAGCGGGATCAGGCCGATCATGTGCTCGATATTGCGCTGCTTGTCGGCCATGACGTAGCCGCGCCCCTTCTCAATGCCGATTTCCATCGAGAGCTTGGCGTCTTTCGACGTGAGCGTCGCAAGGTGGTAGCCTGGATCGAGAATTTCGACGTCGGCATCGGGCGCGATGTCGGCGGCGGTCACGTCTTTCGGTCCCGAGACCGAGAGGTTGAGTACACGCGGTTCGTCGCTGTTGAGCTTGACCGGCAGACCCTTGAGGTTGAGCATCAGCGCGATCGTATCTTCGACCATTCCTTGAATCGTCGAAAACTCGTGCAGCACGCCGTCAATCTTCATGTAGGTGACGGCCGCACCTGGAATCGAGCTGAGGAGAATCCGGCGCAGCGCGTTGCCGAGCGTAATACCGAATCCGCGCTCGAGCGGCTCGATCACGAACTTGGCATAGTTCTCACGGCGCTCGCGAACCTCAATGGTTGCGCCGGCGGGCATTTCCAACGTGGTCATAATGTGGTTTGGTGTTTCCTTTGTTGCTGCTTACGTTATCCGTCGATCCCCCAGAGATCGGCGATCGCACGCCTAGCGGCGGTTTGTGTTGTTATGAATTAGCGCGAATAGTATTCGACGATGAGTTGTTCGTCGACAGGTGTATCGATTTGCTCGCGCGCAGGCAACTGCGTCACTTTGCCGCTGTTATCGGCATCGTTCCACTCGAGCCAATCCGGTGGACGGCGCGAACGCGCGACTTCGAGATTCGCCTCGAAGACGGGCGACTTGAGGCTACGCTCGCCGATCGTGATCACGTCGCCCGGCTTGACGATGTACGACGGGATGTTGAGGTTTTTGCCGTTGACGTGGAAGTGACGATGCGTAACCAGCTGGCGTGCCTGGGCACGACTGGTAGCCAAGTTCAGACGATAGACGACGTTGTCGAGACGGCGTTCCAGCAATTGCAAGAACGTGCGTCCGGTTTGACCCGGAACGCGCGCGGCCTCACGGAAGTAGTTCTCGAACTGCGTCTCGTGCACGCCGTAGTAACGGCGCATCTTCTGCTTCTCGCGCAATTGGCGGCCGTACTCCGAGATCTTGCTGCGGTTCTTCGTGCCGGTGACCTTCTGACCAGGGGCCGTACCACGACGCTCGACCGCGCACTTTTTCGAGAGGCAGCGGTCGCCTTTGAGGAACAGTTTGATTTTTTCGCCGGTCTTGCTCGCGGCCGTTTCACGACGGCACAGACGGCAGACCGGACCAATGTAACGCGACATATCTTCTCTCTTCGATTACACGCGGCGGCGCTTAGGAGGGCGGCAGCCGTTATGCGGAATTGGCGTAACGTCTTTGATCATCGTGATCTCGAGGCCGGCGGCTTGTAGCGAACGAATCGCCGCTTCGCGTCCGGCGCCCGGCCCTTTGACGAACACTTCCGTGCTCTTCATGCCGTGCTCCATCGCCTTGCGCGCAGCCGACTCGGCCGCCATCTGCGCGGCGAACGGCGTCGATTTCTTCGAACCTTTGAAGCCGAGATTACCGGCTGAGGCCCATGACACGACGTTGCCGTGCGGATCGCTGATCGTGACGATCGTATTGTTGAAGGACGCGTGCACGTGGGTCACGCCCGATTGGACGTTCTTGACTTCACGCTTCTTACGTGACTTCGTTTGCTTTTTGGCAGCCAAAAAGGACTCCGATGTGTTTATCCGGTTCCCCGAACGACGGGGCTGTCGTCGCCTCGACTTATCCACCGAGCTCCGCTCGGACGCGCTTCCTGCGCTTGGATATGTTGCCGCATCCATGCGGCAACGCGTCTGGTGGAGTCGGGAACTCGGCGAGGGGTCCCGAAGCCGCGCGCATCTGCTGAAGAGAGAGTGCAGCTGCGCCAAGCCAGCATCTTACCGTAAGTACCCCCCAGGGGTCAACTGCTGAGGGCGGGAAGCGCCTGCCATGCGTCCGACCCGCCGGGCCTTCCTCAGCGCATCCGCCGGAGCGTTGGTCGCCCTGCCGGCCGTCGGCGTCGCTGCCCCGCTCGACCCCGACCACCCTGGACGCCTCGCACGAGGGCTCGTTCTCTCGGGCGGCGGCGCGCGAGGAGCGTATCAAGCGGGCCTGATCGACTACCTGCGGCTATCCCAACAAATCCCCGACGGCATGCCGCTAACCCCGTACGGCATCGTCGCCGGGACCTCGATCGGCGCCCTCAACGGCTACTTCGTCGCGACCGCCCAGTACGGGCTCTTGCGCCGGCTCTGGTATTCGATCGCCGACGACAACGTGATCCAGCTCAAAGCCCGCTACGCCAAGGTGGCCGATCCTGATAGCGGGGTAGGCACGCGCTTTGCCGCCGCGATGCGCGCGGTGCTCAGTCTGAAGAACAACGATACCGGCGTGATCGACGGCGACCACCTGCGGCAATGGCTGGTGCGATTCATCGATCCGGCGCGCCCGGTCGTCATGCCCTTCATCTTCACGGTGACCAATCTCACTACGCAATCGCCCTCGTTCTTCTATCTCGTCGACACGGCGCTAACCGCCGACGAACGCCGGCGCGCGGTCGCGGCAATTCGGATCACCGTCGGTCCCAATGCGGTCTTACGCGAAGCCACGCCCGATCTCTTGATCGATGCCTTGCGTGCGTCGGCTGCGATCCCGGTCGCCTTTGATCCGGTGGAACTCCCGACCGCATCGGGCAGCGCCACCGATTTCTACGTCGACGGCGGTGTCACGGCGAACACGCCGGTTGGTCCGGCTCGAGCGGCAGCGATGCGAATCGACGTGGTCTTGATGGACCCACCGTTCCAAAGGACCGACTATCACAACGCGCTCGAGGTCGGATTCGGAACGTTCGGCGCAATGC
>PMUE01000132.1:0-9929 GCA_003167055.1 Vulcanimicrobiota bacterium
GGCCCATCAAAACCGCGTAACACCTTATGGAGAGATCGTCGCCATCTCGTTGCGCGGCAGATGGCTTGGCAACCGCGGCTCCATTCATCGTGGTCACGTGATCGTTCGCCCATGGGCTACCAAACGTTGGATAATCTGCGCGCTGGAATTCAAAGGGTGGGTCGCACCGAAATGGGTGCCGCGACGATGGACCGCATTGTTCTTCTACGATGAAGCGCTTGCGCTAGCGGCAGGACACCGGCCGTGCGCACTCTGCCGGCGCGCCGATTACAAACGCTATCAACAAGCGGTCGGTATCTTCAATGCGGAGGCAATTGACGCGCAACTGCACATCGAGCGTCTCGACGGCCGCCGCAAGCGAACGCACGCTATGGCGTGGCGCGATGTTCCGTTTGGAGCCTACGTTGAATTCGAGGGCCGCCCGCATGTCGCACTCGACGATGCTCTTCGACTTTGGTCGCCGGCGAGCGGTTACGGTGATGCGTTCGCTCGACCGAAAACCGGCGACGCAGTCGTCATTACTCCCGAATTGTCGATTTATGCGATTTCACGCGGCTTCGACCCGCAGATATGCTATACTGAGTAAACAGCGACTCTAGGCGACAACAAAAACAGCTGCCCACCGTTTCTGCCGCTCCAAAGGCGGTTTCTCGGTGCCGGGCAGTTTTTTATTGGTTGAATTCTCAGCCGTCGATTGGGTCGATGTTTTTAAGGAATATAGTGTTTTCTCGAATGGTAACCATGAAGCTCAAGCAGAATCAGTACAGCGTTGCTGATCTGACGAAGGCTATCGACCATAAGGTCCTGCCGGTGCTCCGCATGCAAGAAGGCTTTAAAAATGCGGTGTTCTGCGCCAACCCGAATGGAACGGAAGCGATTGGTTTCACGATGTGGGATCGTAGCGCTAGCGCCGAATCCTACGGTGAAAAGGCGTATCCGGAAGTGCTGACGTCGCTAACGCCCCTGCTTGACGGCGGACCGCACGTGAAGTCGTTTGAGGTGATTAGCTCTACCCTCAACGATAAAGTAGTCTCGAATGTCAAATAACATAACGGTTCGTCGCGCGGCTCTCGCCGCTGCCACCGCGATCTCACTCTGCGCGGTGTTCGCCCTCGCACAGCCGGCAATCGGTCAAAGCGTTGTCGCGATCGTCGTCAACGGCACGCAAATGCAATTCAACCAGCCCCCGGTCGAGCGCGCGGGCCGCGTCTTCGTACCCCTTCGTGGCGTGTTCGAGCGTCTTGGCGCTAGCGTCGTTTACGACGATGGAACCATCAATGCCACCGGGAATGGGCGAAATGTTTCGCTCCGCATCGGTTCGAACCAAGCGACCGTTGACGGGCAAACCCAGAGTCTCGACGAGGCGCCGTTTATCGTCGGCTCTACGACGCTCGTGCCGTTACGCTTCATCGCGCAGGCGCTCGGAGCGTCCGTCGACTGGAACAACAACACGTCGACCGTAACGATCATCGGCAGCGGCAACAACCGCGACAACGGCTACCGCGACAATAACTACCGCGCGCCGCAGAATCAATCGTTCTATCTTTCGAACGAGACCCCGAACAAGTCGACTCGCACCGAGAACCCGGCGATACACGCGACGTACAGTGAACCGATATCGCGCGACTCACTGCGCGTTTCTGTCGACGGCCGTGACGTAACCAGGCAGGTCTATGCTAACGCTGCAGGTTTTGACGTAACGCCCTCGTTCATGCTCGACTCTGGAGTACATAAGGTCACCGTGACAGGCACGACGCAAGCCGGCGCTTCCTTTTCCACCGGATGGACGTTTCGCACCGAGCTCTAATCCGCGCAATAGAGACACATCGTTTGGTCTAAAGTGTGGTATACTACTTGTACAGCGACTCTAGGCGACACGAAAAAAACTGCCCACCAGGCAGTTTTTTATTGGTTGGTTTCAACTGTCGGTCGGGTCGATGTATCTAAGGAAAAAATGTTCTCACGTATAGTTACCATGAAACTCAAACCGGGCCACATTGCCGATTTGACCAAGACCATCGACGAAAAAGTGCTCCCGCTGCTCCGCAAACAAGAAGGTTTTAAGGACGAATTGTTTTTTGCGAACAACGGCGGAGCGGAAGCGATTTCCATCAGCCTATGGGACCGCAAGGAAAGCGCCGAGTCATACAACACGAAGGCCTACCCGCAAGTGCTCCAGTCGTTAACAACCTTGCTTGACGGCACTCCGCAAGTGAAGACATTTGAAGTTATCAGCACGACCTTGCATCAGGTTGCCGCGACCGTCTGAGCCCGATAGACCTCGCGTTAAGAAAAGAGCGGCCATTTTGGCCGCTCTTACGCTATACTGGGGCGATGAACGATATTGGGTTGTTCATTTTGCGCCTGGTTGCAGGCGGCTTCATCCTGAAGTACGGACCGCCGAAGATCCGCGACGTGAACGGAAAGTTTGCGAAAGAATTTGAAGGCCTGGGGTTTCACCCGGTCAGTACGTACGTCACGCGAGCCGGTCTAGCCGAGACGACCGCCGGCGCACTCATCGTGCTCGGCGCGCTCGGTCCGGCCGGACCGATGCTGCTGCTGTCGGACATGATGGTTGCGACCGTGTCTACGACGGCGCGAGCAAAGCACTTTGATCCGAGCGATCACGAAGACGAGCTGCTGTACGCGTCGATTGCCCTACTCCTGGCGCTCAGTGGTCCGGGGTCGATCTCCGTCGATTCAATGCTTGGCGTTCGTCTGTTCGATCGCGACTGGCTACGGTATCTTTCGGTGGCCGGAGCGTTGGCCGGCGCGGCATTCATGCTTTCGCAGCGAACGCCGTCACCGAATACGTAGGACGATTTTCCCTTCGATGTGTCCCTGCTCGAGGCGCCGATGCGCGTCGACCACGCGATCGAGTGGAAATTCCTCGACCTGCAGCGGGATCGTTCGCTTACCGATCGCGCGGTTTAGCCCGTCGAACGCCGCGCGCGTATTCTCACCGTCGAACGGGAGCAACGGATGCCCATCGGCCTTCGGTTCGGGCTCGATGCCGTTGGGATACGCCAGGGGCGCTTGCGGCTTGGCGCGCGATACGAACATCGCAAGATCGTCGCCGTTCGCGGTGGCGAGTATTGCATCGAACCCGTGGGACGAATCGTCGACCGGCGTTCCGCCGAGCGCGCGAAGGTACGCATACGCGTCCGGGCGCGCCGTTCCGATCACCGTTACTTCATTGTCGTGCACGGCGAACCAGACGGCGAACGAGCCGACCCCGCCGGTCGCGCCGAAGACCAGCAAGGTTTGACCGCGCTGTAGTTTTAGCGTACGGAGTCCGGCGTGCGCGGTGAGCGCAACACACGGCATCGCGCCCGCAATCTTTTGATCCAACTGATCGGGTACGGCTTCAACTCGATCGGCGGGCAAGCCGATGTATTCTGCGTAGAAGCCGCCCTGCCGGTTGGCGTAGCTGTACGAATACACGCGGTCGCCCACGTGGAAACGTGTAACATCCGAAGCCACCGCGGCAACGGTTCCGCTTCCGTCCGCGCCCAACGTCGTCCCCGCCTTTATGGGTCCCCACGCGCCGGAGCGCTGCTTTACGTCCCAGGGGCCGACACTTGCGTAGTCGAGCGCCACGATCACGTGGCCCGGTAGAAGTTGGGGTATGGGAACCGAACGAAGCTGGATCGCTTCGGACGGCCCGGCTGCATCGATCATTGCCGTCTGCATGGTTGCGGGCAGGTTGGACGTCATAAGACCTCCTTAGAACAGACGTGGATCGGGTGGAGCGAGCGCGCCTTCGAGTTCGAGCAACGCGCGCTTGAGCGGAAGACCGCCACCAAATCCGGTGAGCGTTCCATCGGCGCCGATGACGCGGTGACAGGGAATGACGATCGGAATTGGGTTCGACCCGTTGGCACGGCCGACCGCGCGCGCTGCGTTAAGGAGGCCGAACTCGAGCGCGATTGCCCCGTACGAGGTCGTTGCGCCGTAGGGGATCTCGCGCAAACGAGCCCACACGCGCCGCTCGAACGGCGTCCCACGCGGGTCCAATGGCAGGTCGAATGTCCGCCGCGTTCCGGCAAAGTATTCGCGCAACTGGGAATGGACCGCGTCCATGCCGTCGTTTGCAGCACGTGAAGGAGCGGGTGCCGATTGCACGGCTTTGCTCCGGTTCGGCAGCCACAGTTCGACCAACGTTCCGTCGACATCCACCGCCAGCTCGAGCCGGCCGAATGGCGTCTCGAACGTTGAACGAAAGAGCCTGGTATCTCTATCCACTTGCTGCATACGATCTCTTCAAATCGGGTATAAGTTGCGGGATGAAGACTATGATTTTCCTCGCGATCCCGACGCTCGCCGCCGTATTCGCCGGGTGCACGCCACAACAGCAACAACAAACGCAAAACAGCACGCAGCAGGCAACGCAGGTAGCGCAGAAGGACGCGTCGGTCGCTGCGAAAGATGTGTCGGACACGGCGCTCGCAGTACGCGTCGACGCCGCGCTCGCTGCCGAATCCGGTGTTAATGCTTTTCACGTCAAGTCTACCGCCAGCAACGGCGTCGTGACATTGACCGGCACCGCGCCCAATCCGACGATCGATCGCACGATTCTCGACACGGTTCGCGCCGTGCCGGGCGTGAAGCGTGTCGTCAATCAAATCGTCGTGCAGCGTTAGCTAATCGTAACTGTCGCGAACGGTCTCGAGCAGGGTCTGCCCAAACTCTACAACCTCGCCGTCGCCGTCGAGAATCTCGACGTCAAACCCGGGATAGACGTTGCGAAATCGCTCTTGCTTCCAGTGCGCGACCGACCAGCTGTCGCGCGCCGCCTTTTCCCAGTTCCAAGGCGGCATGCCCTCGCGGTCCGATCGGACGTTGCGGCCGTCGAGCGTGAAAACGCGCACCCGAAAGCCTTCGACGCGAGCGATCTTCATCTCGAGCGTGCCGATCTTCACGGGCTAGCACTGCCGGGTGAAGCTGTAACCGCCGCCGGTAAGGTGTTTGCCGTCGGCAGAAAGCTTCATGTTGTGATTGCCGTAGTAGGTGATGATCGCGTTCGTGCCGTTGAGAATCCAGCTCCCGATCACGTCTTCACTGTCGGTGAGTTCGCCGTCGGGAGTGAGTTTGAGCGAAAGCTTACTGTTGCTGTCGTCTTGCCACGTTCCGATGAGGTTGGCCGTCGTGCACCCGGTCGGTACCGGCGTCGGGGTCGCGAGCGCAGTCTGAACACCGCCGTTGAAATTATGCGCGACATCGGTGCAAAGCGAACTGGCGTCGTACGGGTTGTTCGGTGTTTCGACGAAGCACGAGAACGTTACGACGTACCCGTTTCCGTTCGCATAGCAGTGGACGGTCGCTGATGCCGTCGTGTCCGGCTGTCCGACCTGATTGAGTGGGCCGGTCGCGACCCAATCGTCGGGCGAGGTCTGGCTCGCATTTTGCAAATAGGTATCGAGTGCGGTCTTGGCTTTGGCATTGCACTCATCGAGCGTGCCGGTAGGAATAGCGTAGCGAAGGCCGGTCGAAAGATCGATCGCGGCCGGCGCGAGCGCGCCGGTCACGAGCATCGCCGTCACAAGCACGGCAGCGAACAGATGACGGCCTTTTATCACCATGCTGCGCCGCCGGTTGAAGCCGTTGCCGACGCGTTGAAGGCGGCGATTACTTTCGTGCACAGCGCGGCAGCCGTGTCCACGCTTGGCGGCACTTGTGCGCTGCAGGTGAAACTCACGGCGTAGCCGGTACCTTGCGGGTGGCACTCGACAATTGCGATCTCGGACGGCGTTCCATCGACGTTGTCCACGCCGAACCAGTGGCCGGAGCCCGCTCCGGCTTCGGTTGCCGTCTGCATGACGGACGTCAATGCGCGATGGGCCTGGTCGCTGCAGGCACTAAATGGCTTATCCGGGACGACGCTGCGTTGACCAATCACGGTATCCAAGGTCGCACTCGCCGGAGCGCTGACCAGCAGCGCGCACAGCACGAACGCGGCGGCAATGCATGTACTGCGAAACCACATCATGGTGAGTAAGAGCCTCCCTCGGGCGGTTCTCGTTGGACCTTGGAACGGTTTTCCCCCGCCTGTGGTGACCGGAATAGGCTCGCCGTTTTGCGAAGTTGAGAGGCATGTGCCGGAACATCAAAACACTTCACAATTTCGCGCCCCCCGCGACCCACGACGAAATTCGCGCCTCGGCCGTGCAGTTCGTGCGCAAGCTCAGCGGATTCACCCATCCCTCGAAGGCCAACGAGGCGGCGTTCGAGCGCGCCGTCGATCGCGTTGCGGACGCCGCGCACGACTTGCTCCATTCACTCGTCACCAACGCGCCGCCGCGAGATCGCATCGAGGAAGCGCGCAAGGCGAAGGAGCGCTCGAAGCTTCGTTTCGCTTAGATATTGGACTTCAAGAACAGTATGCGGTCGGGGTAATCGAAATACACTTGGTAGACGGAGAGCGCGTTGCGGCCGATGATGCCGTCGTAGTCCATGATGTCGAACGTCGACGTGATCGGCGGCATCTCGCCGCCGACCGTACCGATCGCGGTCCTCTCCGGGTCGCGCGGCGTCGATGGCAGCTTTCGAACGAAATCTCGATAGGCGAGCGTGGCAAACGCGCCGGTGTCCACCAGGAAGTTTCCCTCCACACCCTCGACCGAGGCACTCACGCGGGGCACACCGTCGTCGAGCTGCATGTCCAGCGCGCGCATGCCCGGAACATTGGCTTTAAATGCGCTGCGTGGATAGAGCGTCAACGTCCCGGCCTTGAAGTCGATCTCGGAGATCGCGCTCGCGAGAAAATCGAAGCCCATCAATCCGACGAGGCGCGCATCCTTATCGGTGCTTTGATCGAATGGGACGGTGTCAAAGGCGACGTCGCGCAACTGCAGTGGCCCGATGGTCATCTGCGGGATTCTCACGCTGCCGATATCGACGTCCCCGCCGCCGATGGTCGCGCTCGACCGCCCATACGTCGTCAGACCGAGCTCGTGTACGTAGGCGACCACCGTCTCGACGTAGTCGTTAAGCGGCCGGCCATCGTAACTATGGATGTGCTGCGCGATCATCTTGCCGAACATCCGGCGATAGTCTGCATAATCGGTGGTGTGCGCATACCGGTCGCGTTCGAAGCGAACCTCGCGGTCGAGTAGAAACGTTTGCGCGTTGTAGTAGAGATGCTCGTCGATCCCGTTGGGCGGGTTCACGTCGAGCACGTACTCTTGCGGTTGCGTTTGGGTCAATCCCAAAACGGCGACGCGATACTGCGGGTCCTCGGGATGTTGGAAAGCCAACTCGNNGCAACGTGACGACGCCGTTCTCGTTGCTCTGCCAATGTTGGCCGTGGTACGCGCCGTATGCGGTCGAAAACGCGCCGCCCTCGCTGGTTGTGCGAAAGTCATCGCCGTCCTCGAGCGTCGTCACGGTATAGTCGACGCCGCCGTAGCGATCGGTCATCGTTTCGAGATACGCTCCAGGCGCCAGCGTACCGTGGCTTCGACACGGTTCTCAAGCGACCCCCAGGCCAAACGGCCCAAAGTCGAGTATACTTGAGGCGTGATCATCCGGGCTTTACTGGCTGTCGTTTCCGTGTGTGCGCTGCCGCATTCAGCGCACTGCGTGGTCAAAAAACATCACACGGCGGTCACGACGATGTACTACCAGAACGCTTCACGCGTCGGCGGCACGGCGCTCGCGGGTTATCCGCTGTTGCGCGTGGGCTACGGCGTGACGTCAAACCTCGAGGCGTTCTACGACGCGCCGAGCGAGCTGGCGGTTTCGGCGCACGGGCCTCATTACGAGATGACGCATTCGGGCATCGGTGCGACCGCCGCAGTTGCACAGGACGGAAACGTGGACTTCCTACTGACCGCCCAGAGCCGTCCGCCGCTGAGCCCGCTGGCCAATCTCTACGTGCTACCTCTTTCCGACCTGCACCTCACCGTCGCGTGGTCGGAGCTGAGCGGTACGGACTTTTCCGCGCAAGTCGGCACGTTGAACTTCATCGCGACCAATCGCGGCCATCGCCGCTCCTCGGTGTTTGATTCACTCACGGGACTGACGCCGATCGGGAATGGCACGTGGTTCAGCGGGCAGCTCGGCATGCAGTCGAATGCGACCTATGGGTCTGCGGGCGAAACGCGCGGTATCGCGTCGCTCAAGCGTGCCGTCGGAGCCAACACCCTGTTCAACGTCGATCTCGGCACCGCATTCAACGCCGGCGGAAACAGCAAGCCGCACTATCTCGGAGCGGGGTTCACGTTCCTGCACTAGCGAAGAGATTCGCGTGCGCAAGATCAACGTCGACGACGTCCACGAAGAAGAGTATTGGTCGCCCAAGCGGACGATAGGCGGATATGGTCGCGAGCTATCGGTCGCGCTCGGGCGCAAACCCGACTCGAACGACCTGCTCGAACGGCACCCGTTCGACGTCGAGATCCAGCGAATTCCGGCGGGCGTCCCGTCGAACCCGTACCACTCGCACAGCGCACAGTGGGAGTTCTACTATGTGCTCTCGGGGAGCGGGGTCGTGCGCGACGAGCACGGCCGAACGCCGGTAATGGCGGGCGACGCGTTTCTCTTTAAACCCGGCGAAGCGCATCAGCTGTTCGGTAGCGACGCGGAAGAACTGGTCGTGATGTGTATCGCCGACAATCCCATCGGCGAATCGTGGTACTATCCCGACAGCAAAAAGTACGGCGTCAAGCTTCCCAAACGAGCGTTCATTCGAGCCGAGCCGCTCGACTATTGGGACGGCGAGGAATGATCAGCTACACGCACGGCGCGAGCCCCGTTCCGTTGCTCGGTGAAACCATCGGCGAGCTGTTCGATCGTATCGCGCGCGAGCATGCCAATCACGAGGCGGTCGTGAGCGTGCATCAGGCGCTGCGTTTAACTTACTCCCAACTCGCGAAGACGTGCAACGAAGTCGCGCGCGGGCTGATCGCGATGGGCGTGAAGCACGGGGATCGCGTCGGCATCTGGTCGACTAACAACGTCGAGTGGGTCATCGTGCAGTTCGCGACCGCGAAGATTGGCGCGATTCTCGTCAACGTGAACCCGGCCTATCGAACGGTCGAGCTCGAATACGTCTTGCGCCAGAGCGGCATCAGCGTACTCTTTTCACAGGACCAGTACAAGAGCAGCAACTACCTCGACATGGTCGAGGAGGTCCGCGATCGGCTTCCCGAGCTTCGCAGCGTCATTGTGATCGACGGGAACGTGCGGCGCGACGGCGATCTGGCTTGGGGCGAGTTGCGTACGCTCGCGGAGGCGATAGCCGCAGATCGACTTGCGGAACGCCAGCAAGCGACGCAATTCGATGAGGCGATCAACATCCAGTATACGTCGGGAACGACGGGCTTTCCGAAGGGCGCCACGCTTTCGCATCACAACATTCTCAACAACGGATTTTTCATCGGCGAAGGCTGTCGCTATACCGCGGCCGATCGCGTCTGCATTCCGGTGCCGTTCTACCATTGTTTTGGCATGGTGCTGGGGAATCTGGCGTGTATCACGCATGGCGCGGCGATCGTCATTCCTGCGCCGACCTTCGATCCGCAGGCGTCGCTGGCTGCCGTAGCATCGGAACGTTGCACCTCGCTCTACGGCGTCCCGACGATGTTCATCGCCGAGCTCGCACTGCCGGATTTTGCGGACTACGATCTCTCGTCGCTGCGAACCGGCATCATGGCCGGTGCGCCGTGCCCGGTCGAGGTGATGAAACGCGTGCAAAGCGAGATGCACATGGACGAAGTTACGATTTGCTACGGCATGACCGAAACATCGCCGGTATCGTTTCAAACCGCCGTCGACGACCCGGTCGAAAAGCGGGTCGGCACGGTTGGCCGCGTCCATCCCCATATTGAAGTCAAGATCGTCGACGAGCACGGGCACATCGTGCCCCGAAACACGCCGGGTGAGTTGTGCACGCGTGGCTACAGCGTCATGCTCGGCTACTGGAACGA
>PMUE01000132.1:9974-10224 GCA_003167055.1 Vulcanimicrobiota bacterium
ATTCGCGGCGGCGAGAATATCTATCCGCGCGAAATTGAGGAGTATCTCTTTGCGCACCCGGCGATTCGCGACGTGAGCGTGGTAGGTGTGCCCGATGAGCGCTACGGCGAGCAGCTCTGCGCCTGGGTGATCCTAAACCAAGACGCGACGGCAGACGCGGATGAGATCAAAGCTTATTGTAAAGGAAAGATCGCGCACTTCAAAGTGCCGCACTACGTGCGCTTCACCGAGGCATTTCCGATGACCGTCA
>PMUE01000064.1 GCA_003167055.1 Vulcanimicrobiota bacterium
CCGATGAATACGATTCTCGAGAAAGCGGTCGAGGTCAAAGCCGACGCGATCGGGCTTTCCGCGCTGCTGGTCTCGACCAGCAAGCAGATGCCGATCTGCGTGCAAGAGCAAGATACGCGCGGGCTGCATTTTCCTGTCATTGTCGGCGGCGCCGCGATCAATCGAGACTTCGGACGGCGTATTTCGCTGCTTGACGAGGGAGAGCGCTTCTTTACCCCCGGACTGTTCTACGCAAAGGACGCCTTCGAAGGGCTCGAGATCATGGATCGCCTCACCAGCGACGGGAACGCGCGCGAGAAGTTTGTCGAACGCATGCGTTCGGAAGCTTTCGCGCAGCGCGACCGCATGCGCAACGCCACGCCGCCCACGCCGAGCGTGCCCTCGATCTCAGCCGTCAAGAGCGAGCACGTCGATATTCCCCTGCCGCCCTTCTTCGGTGCTACGACGATCGACGACGTCGATCTGCGCGAGCTCTGGCCGTGCTTCGATCTCAAGAGCCTGTACCGGCTGTCGTGGGGTGCGAGCAACACCAAGGGTGACGCGTTCGACGCGCTGGTGCGCGATGAGTTCGAGCCGCGCTTGCACCGCTATCGTCAAGAGGCCGAAGCCGGCGGATTGCTCTTGCCCAAGGTCGCGTACGGCTACTACGCGGCGGCAGGCATCGGCAACGACGTGGTGCTCTACGATCCCGACGACGCCGGACGTGAGATCGCGCGCTTCACCTTCGCACGGCAAGCCGGCGGCGATCACCTCTGCTTGGCCGACTATCTGCGCGAGCCGCAAGACGGTCGCGGCATCGACGTCGTGGCGCTGCAAGTCGTGACGGTGGGCACGCGCGCGTCCGAATTGACCGAAGCGCTGCAGGCGCGCGGCGATTACAGCGAGTCGTATTTTCTGCACGGCTTCACCGTGCAATCGGCCGAAGCGCTCGCCGAGTGGGCGCACCGCCGCATTCGCACGGAGTTGCGACTGCCGCACGAGCGCGGTAAGCGTTACTCGTGGGGCTACGGCGCCTGCCCGGATCTTTCGCAGCACGCGATCGCCTTCGGGGTGCTCGATGCGCAAAACCGCATCGGCGTGCAGCTGACCGAGGCGTTTCAAATTATTCCGGAGCAGTCGACGGCCGCGATCGTGATGCACCACCCGCGCGCTTCGTATTTCAACGCCGCAGCAGTACGTTAGGCAGCCCATCACGAACGGCGCTGACCCATGAGCATCATCGCGATTCTTCTTGCCCTGCTGTGGATTATCGGCATCGGCTTTGCCATATTCTGGGGCGTGGAGGTGGCGCGCCGCCGCGAGTTTACGTGGCCGACCTTCCTGGGCGCCGCCGTCGGATTCGTGACGAACTTTTTCGACACGCTCGGTATCGGTTCGTTCGCGCCGACGACCTCGCTCTTCAAATTTTTCCGGATGACGCCGGATGAAAAGATTCCCGGCACGCTCAACGTCGGACACGCCTTGCCGACGATCACCGAGGCGTTGATCTACATTACGGTCATCGGCGTCGACCCGGTTACGCTCGTACTGCTCATTGCCGCATCGGTCGTCGGTGCTTGGCTCGGTGCCGGGATGGTTGCGCGTTGGCCGCGACGGAACGTGCAGATCGGGATGGGCGGCGCGCTTGCGGTCGCGGCCGTCATCTTCCTGATGCAGAATCTCAAGATACTCCCCGCCGGCGGTGATGCGCTGGGGCTCACCGGATGGTTGCTCGTCACCGGCGTCGTCATCAATTTCTGCTTAGGCGCCCTCATGACGATCGGGATCGGCCTGTACGCGCCGGCGATCATTATGATCAGTCTGCTCGGCATGAATCCGCGCGGCGCATTTCCGATCATGATGGGCTCGTGCGCATTCCTGATGCCGATCGCGAGCGTGCGCTTCGTGAAGTTCGACGCCTACGCATTCAAAGCCGCAATCGGCCTCACCGTCGGCGGCATCCCCGGCGTCATCATCGCTGCCTACATCGTGAAATCGATGCCCCTCGAGGCAGTGAAGTGGCTGGTCATCGCCATCGTCGCCTACGCGGCGTTTACGATGCTACGCTCAGCGTATATCGAACGCTCTAAGCCAAGGTTGGATATAAATCCCGGCGTGTCGCCGGAATCGTAACCTTGCCGTCCACGTCGGGGCGCGCAAGGAGCGATTGATAGACGCCGATCGAGGCGTTGTCGAACGAGACCGCGCTGCCGGCCATGTAGAGACGCCAGACGCGGTAGGCCGCTTCGCCGGCTTGCGCGATCGCTTCCTCACGGTTGCGTTCGAGATTGGCGACCCAGGCGCGCAGCGTGCGCGCGTAGTGCTCGCGGAGATTCTCGACGTCGCGCACTTCGAAGCCGTTACGCTCGGCGATCGCTAAGGTGTCGCCGATGGAGACCAAATCGCCGTCGGGAAAGACCCAGCGCTCGATGAACGGATTGGGCGGCGGTTTGCGTCCGGGGCTTTGCTCGGCGATGCCGTGATTGAGGAAGAGTCCGCCCGGCCGAAGCGCATTGTACGCGCAGGCGTAGTAGGTCGGCAGCATCGTGCGGCCGACATGTTCGACCATGCCGACGCTTGCAATGCGATCGAACGTCAGGTCGCGTAAGTCGCGGTAGTCGCGAAATTCGACTTTCGCGCGATCGCCGAGGCCCAGCTCCTCGATGCGCCGGTTCGCTTCGTCATACTGTACGCGGCTGAGCGTGACGCCGAGCGCCTGCGCTCCGCGCTTTGCCGCCGCGATAACCAGCGATCCCCAGCCGCAGCCGATATCGAGGAATGACATCCCGGGCTCGAGGCGGAGCTTCTTGAGGACGTAATCGAGTTTTGCTTGCTGCGCGCGATCGAGATCGTTGATGCCGTCGTCGTAGTAGGCGCACGAATAGACCATGTAGGCATCGAGAAAGGCGCGATAAAACGCAACCGGATGGTCGTAATGGTACGAGATTGCGGCGCGGTCGCGTTCGCGCGAGTGTCGCTTGCCGTGGAGTTGCGCGCCGACCGGTTCGGCGCGCGCGTCGCGCGGCAGGCGCAAGAGGCCAAGCGCGATGCGGGTCTTCGCTAGCGCAGAGCGCGAATGGCTAGCCGCGTTGATCCGCGCGATCGCTTCGGGAAGGTCGCCCTCGATGTCGAGGACGCCCGAAATGAATGCGGCGCCCGCGTGTCGCTCGAGTGGCGGGGTAAACGCACTGCGCAGAGCGCTCGGGGTGTTGACGATGAAGGTGAAGTCGCGTCGTCCGGTCGTGCTGGGGAGGGTCGTTCCGTCCCATAGACGCACGTCGAAATCACGGCGGAACGACTCCCCGAATATCGCCTCGAGGAGCGCCGTTACGCGAGCGATCATGATGCGAGCGTTTTCGTTCCCGTGTGCAGGCCGTGGACGACCGTGCCGCCGACCATCGTGCCGATAATGCCGTAGTCCGCGTCCCAGAACGAAAGGTCGGCTCGCATCCCGGGCGCGATTCGGCCCATCTCCGCTTCGAGGCCGATCAGCTTTGCGGGGGCATGGGTTGCGGCCATGACGGCCTCGGTAAACGAGATATCGGCGTAGCTCATGAAGTTGCGGACCGCTTGATCGATGCGCAAGGCGCTCCCGGCGATGGTTCCGTCGTTCGCGCGCATCACGCCGCCGACGATGTGGTAGGTGGGATCCGGCAACGGCATCAAGTCGCTCGCGAGCACGACGCGGTCGCCGACCGTGCGATAGAGGATGTCGACCATCACCGGCGCGACGTGGTATCCGTCGCTGATCACCTGGACCATCGTGCGACGATCTTGGATGAAGGCGGCAAGGATCGACGGATCGCGATGGATCAGCGGCGGCATGCCGTTGAATGCGTGAGTAAGGGAGCGAAATCCTAGACCGATTGCGAGCAGGCCGTCGCCGTAGCGCGAACTGGTGTGGCCGGCAGAGCAGACCACGCCGTTTTGCAAAAAGACGCGCATCGCATCCGCGGCTCCCTCAATCTCGGGCGCCATCGTGACCAGTAAGCACGCGCCTTTGCACGCGTCGACCATTTCCTTCGCGCGCGCAGCCGAGGCAGGCAAGAGCCACTCGCCGCGGTGCACGCCGCGAAACTTCGGATTGAGAAAAGGCCCTTCGAAATGCACGCCGAGGCAACGCGCACCGTGCGGATCGTCTTCTTCGAGATCGTGTGCCGCGTCGACGATTTCAGAAGCGATGTGCAACATCGATTCGAACGGGGCCGTCATGACGCTGGCAACAAATCCGGTCGCGCCCATGCGCGCGTATTCGCTCGCCGCTACCGGCACGGCATTGCCTTGATCCCGGTTGAAAAGCATGTCGCCGGCGCCATTGGTGTGCACGTCAATGAGCCCCGGTGCGATGCTGCTGCCTTCCGGCAGGGGATAGTCTGAAGGACCGTCGGCGGGAAGAATCGCTGAGATGCGCCCGTTTTCGATGGCAATGCGGCCGACCGTCGACGTTCCGTCGCCGATGGCGAGAAACGCCGGTCCTAGCGTGGTGCTCATAACCGGTTGAACCCGGTTCGACACCGCTTTGGTCAGCGCCCCTTGCCGAACATACGTGCGAAGAAGCTCGGCGCTCGCGCTGCGCTCGGCGCAACCGCGCCCACAGCTACGGGCGTTTGCGCCGCGGCGCGCGCCAAGCGCTCGAGCCGGGCCATATGGCTCTCGGCGTGCGCTTCGAGCGTCGCGCGCAAGGCTGCGGTCTCGTTCCAGCCGGCCGGCGCTCGCCGTTCACGCCGCGCTTCGTCGTACTCATGCGCCGAAACGACAAAGATGCGATCGGCCGGGATGTTCCGCTCGCGCAAATAGGCTTGCGCCAGCTCGACGACGTGACGGCGTTCGCTGGGCGCTTCGTTGTCGGCAATCGTGTGTGCGAAGAGCATTGGCTTGTTAAAGTCGGCGACCCGTTCGTAAAGCGCGAGCTCTCGATCCGAAAGCTGCCGCGAAAACAGACACAGCACTTCGCTAGCGTGCGAAGCGACGACGACGTTGACGTCTTCGGCTTCCGGG
Source organism: Vulcanimicrobiota bacterium (assembly GCA_003167055.1). Lineage (GTDB taxonomy): Bacteria > Vulcanimicrobiota > Vulcanimicrobiia > Vulcanimicrobiales > Vulcanimicrobiaceae > Aquilonibacter > Aquilonibacter stordalenmirensis. Next base: position 4,978 of record PMUE01000064.1, read on the forward strand.
TCGCCGGAGTCAAAGGCCGGCGCATGCACGAGCACGAGCTCGGGCGGGAGCGACCATGGCACCAGGACGAGCACCGGCGCGTTGACCGCCGCTTGCGTTGCGGTCGCGAACGGTATCGCATGCCACTGCGCATCGTCGCCCAGCGTGAAGGCCGCATCGTGCTCGCCGTATCGGACGTGAATGGGGAATCGAGCGCTCCCGGCCACGTCATCGGTGAGCACGGTCTTGCCGGCAAACGCATTGATCAGGCTCGTTTTGCCGCGCCGCAGCGCGCCGAGGACGGCGACGCGCCAGCGCGACGGGCGCAAGCCGCGATCGTAGCTGCCGGGATCAAACGACGCCTCAGCGTGCGAACGGCGCACGACCTCAGAGCCGGGGTCGGCCGGAGCGATTTCTTCCGCGTGTTCCATGAAGCCGTCGACCACTGCGCGGACCGCGTCCATTTCAGTGACAAGCGCTGCACGTCGTGTTTCGAGCTGCACGCGCGTGGTTTCGACGCGTTCTTCGCGATGCGCGGCAAGCGATCGATCGATGCTGCCAAGTTCGGCGTCGCGCCGTTCGAGCAGCGCGCTTGCGATGGCTTGCACGAGCTCATCGTAGATATGCTGCAAGCGGGCGCCGACGCGGTCGGCGAAGGCCAACATGTCGGTTGCAAAGCGCGGAAAGATCTCGGAGCGCAAATCGGCAAGCAGCTCGCGCTTCATATAACTGCCGGCTTGCGCGGCGGCGAAACGCGTGGCGATGTCGTGCACGAGCCCGATGGCGGGACCGCCGATCGCTTCCAGCACGATCGTTGCCGCAATCGCGGTTCGCACGCTGCCAGTCCACAGACTCGTGCCCGGTTCGGCGCCGAAGGCGCGGGCGGCCGCATCGTTTTGAGCAAAACGCAGGGGCACGATCGCTGCGGCACGTCCAACCGCGGTGTCGAGCTCGTCGCTTACCGTGCGCGCGGCCTGATCGGCAAACTCCGCCACGACGGTAGCGACGACGCGATCGACGATGATATGAAGGCGCTCGCGGTCGCGCACGCGGCTGATGTCGGCGGTATCGACGGCCTGTAAGAGCGCGCGCTCGAGGTCGGCACTCAACTCGCTGCCACGCACGTTCATCGCGGTGCGCTTCGCGAGACCCGCTTGCACCAGCTCGGCGCGCTGCGTTCGTGCGCTCTCGTCGAGTGTTTGGAGCGCCGGCAAGACCTCGGCGCGCCGCGCGTCGAGCGCCTCGCGGTCGAGCGCGAGCATCGCGAGATCGTGCTCGATCTGCGTGCTTTCGTCGGCGACCGCGGCGGCGGCGCGATCGCGGGCGCGGGTGAGGCGCGCGCGACCGGTGCGCCGGATCAACGACGCATCGAGCGCGGCGAGAAACCTCGGAAAGCGGCTTGCTTCGACTTTCGCCGGGTCGTGCTCGAGCTCGCCGTCGACGTATTCGCGCGCGGAGAGGGCGTAGACGTATGTGCCGGGTGCGTGCACAGCGGCAAGCGACGCGATCCGCTCGTAAGCGTGTTCCCATGCCGGGCGTCCGTCACTTTGCGGCTGTTGCCACAGATCGATCTTGGTCTGCACGATGAAGATGGAGTCGATGTGTTGACGGATGATCCCGAGAAACGACGCGTCGCCTTCGGTGAAGGGCTGCTGGGTATCGATCAGGTAGAGCACTGCGTCGGCGGTGGGCAAAAACTGTAGCGTCGCGCGACGGTGCGCCGGGTTGATCGAGGCGAGCCCCGGCGTGTCCGCAACGACGAATCCGCGCTCGAGAAATGGAGAATTCGTTTTGACCACAACGCGCGTCGGCACGTCGCGCTCCTGTTTGGTCGCGTCGTGGAGCGCGCCGGGCTCATCGCTGCCGACCGCGATGAATCGGTTGAGACGATCGAGCGGAATGCGTTCGCGACGTCCGTCTTCAAAGATCGCCGTCGCTTCATCGGCTTTGCCGGCTTCGAGTTCGGTGATCGTCGCCGTTGACGGATTGATATCAACCGCCAGCAGCCCGACCAGTCGCTTTCCGGTGGGGGTTTCTTCGTAGCGCACTTTGCCGAGCAGTGCGTTGAGTAGAAACGACTTTCCGCTCGAGAACTCGCCGACCACCGCGAGCACGAACTTCCCGCGCTGCAGGCGGGAGCGGACGTGGGCGATGGACTTGCGCCGACCCTCGCCGATCGATTCCTCGATTGCGAACAATCGCGCGACGAGATCGTCGCGCGTCTGCTCGTAGCGAAGCATCGCATCGGTGTCGACTCTAGACACGGCTTCGCTCGCGCAACCTACGGCCTTTCGTGGATTATCGTTAGAGCTTCGTCGCGGTGCTGCTCCATGATCGCCTGTGTATCGCCCTCGACATTGAGGCGCAGGAGTGGCTCGGTGTTCGACGGACGCACGTTGAACCACCAATCCGGAAAGCTAATCGTCACGCCGTCGAGATGATCGATCTGCGCGTCTTTATAGTGATCTTGCAGTTCTTGCAGTTTCGCCGGAATGTCCTTGACGCGGCTGTTGATCTCACCAGAGCGGAAACGCGTGTCGATCGGTGCGGTCACTTCGCTGACCGGCTTCCCGGCTTCACTGAACACCTCGAGGCACTGCATCAGCGCGATCATGCCCGAGTCGGCGTACCAGTTGTCCTTGAAGTAAAAATGTCCGGAATGCTCGCCGCCGAACATAATGTCTTGTCCGCGCATCGTTTTTTTGATGATGGAATGGCCGACTTGCGAGCGGATCGGAATTCCGCCGGCTTTCTTGACCAGTTCCGGCACGCTACGCGAGCAGATCAAGTTATAAAGGATTCTGGCGCTGGGGTGCTTCTTGAGCGTGTTGAGCGCAACCAGCGCGGTAACCGTGCTGCCGTCGATCAAATCGCCCTTCTCGTCGACGATGAACATGCGGTCGGCGTCACCGTCGAACGCGACGCCGAGATCGGCCCCGGACGTACGGACGAGCGCCTGCAGGTCCACCATATTTTCTGGTTCGATCGGACTCGCCGGGTGATTCGGAAAGGTTCCGTCGAGTTCGAAATAGAGCGGCACGACCTCGCAGGGTAGATGCTTGAACACGTGCGGTACGGTCTCGCCCGCCATGCCGTTGCCCGCGTCGATCGCGATTTTGAACGGCTTCACGGCCGTACGATCGATGAAGGAAAGGCAATGCTCGGCGAATTCGTCGAGGATGTCGCGCTCGGTGATCGAGCCGGGCGTGGCCGCGGCGGGCGGCAGGTTGCCTGCGACGACGGCGTCGCGAATCTGAGAGAGTCCTGTTTCGAGCGAGATCGCTTCGGCCTGCGCGCGCGTAAACTTCATGCCGTTATATTGCGCGGGATTGTGCGATGCCGTGATCATCACACCGCCGTCAAAACCATATCGGCCGACCGCGAAGTAGAGTGCATCGGTCGAAACCATCCCGATCGAGGTGACGTCCGCGCCGGCTTCGGTTGCGCCGCGTGCAAATGCGGTGAAAAGAGCCTCTCCGGTAGGGCGCATATCGCGTCCCACCACGATCCGCCGGGCACCGATGAGCGGCACGAACGCGCGCCCGATGCGGTAGGCGACATCGTCGTTGAGCTCTGACGGATAAATTCCGCGAACGTCGTACGACTTGAAAAGACCCGGGACAAGCTGCATTTGCATGACTGAAGTGATTTCGGAACGTCCAATGATCCTACCCTCCGGCGGTTTTGCCACACGGTGAAATCCCGGACGCCGTTCCTGCGCGTGCCTGGGACCCTCATTTGGACTGCCTTTTTGGCCCTGGTGCTGATCATTGCGGTTCAGGGCGCCTTTGCAACACGCGCCCACATCGCGCAGACCTTCGAAGCGCAATCGCGCATCGTCCAAGCGCAACTCGCCCTCGAAGAACTGCTGCGTCTGCAGATCGACGAGGAGAGCTCGGTTCGCGGCTACGTTCTGACACGCGATCCGTTCTATGCGCAGGAATATGCGTCGACCGCCCAGGCGTTCGACGCGAAGGTGGCGGCCGTCGCGTCGGTTCTGGCGCAGCAACAACTCAATCCGGCGGCGCGCACGCTGGAGGACTACGTTTCGCTGCAGACCAATTGGCGCCGGAAAATCGCTCAGCCGCTGCTCGCGTCGCCGGGCCTCGACGTTGCTGAGATCGATAAAGAGAACAAAGCGTTCTCGGACTACGAGAACCGGACCGCCAACTTCATCCGCAACGCGCTCGCCCAACGCAATGACGAACTGGCGCGCTCTACCCAGGAGCAGATCGATCGCGACACCTGGACGCGAACGTTCTTTCTCGCGCTCTTCGGCTTGCTCGCGATCCTCTTCAACGGCTTTCGCTCGCGTCTGGTCAGCGAGCTCGAAGAAGAGCGAACGACGACCGAGATTCTCCAGCGCGCGTTCCGCAGCGAACACGTGCCGTTGCCGAACTGCGAAGTGGGCAGCGCCTACCTCTCGGCCAGCAGCCACCTCGCCGTCGGCGGCGACGTGTTCGACGTCTACCGTCTTTCCGATACGCTCGCCATGGCGTTTATTGCCGACGTCAGCGGCAAGGGCGTCGACGCAGCCGTTTTGACCGCGTTCATCAAATTCACGATTCGCGGCATCGCCTTGCGGCGTCGCGACCCCGGCGCGATGCTGGCGGAATTCAACACCGCGTTCGCGCAGACGGTTGAGAATCCGTATCTGTTCGTGTCGATGTCTCTTGGTGTACTGGATACGCAGACGTTGCAGTTTCGTTACGCCAGCGCCGGCCACGATTCGGCGTTTGTGCGCCGCGCCGACGACGTGCAGCAACTCGCCGTCACCGGCCCAGTGCTCGGCGTCATGGAAGAGCCGTTCGAGACCAAGACGCTTTACCTCGAGGACGGCGATATCGTCGTCTTAGTAACCGACGGGCTCACCGAAGCGCGCAATCGCGCCGGCGAGCAACTGCAAGAAACCGGCGCAATGCAACTTATCGCTGCAAGCAATCCGCAACCGCAGTTGCTGGCCGACGAACTCGTAGCCAAAGTCAAAGCCATCGAAGGCAATCGCACGCGTGACGACCTCGCCGTTCTGGCGATTCGCGTGCACGAACCGGGAGGCTCCGATGCGAACGACTAGCGCGCTCGTGTTGCTCCTGTTCTTGTTCGTGCCGATGCCGGCGCTCGCGGATTGTCACGTGCACGCGAACGATCGCGTCGTGCTCTACGGTACGACCGACGACCCCGACGTCTTCGTCTGGGATTCGCGCTTCCGCCTCC
>PMUE01000358.1 GCA_003167055.1 Vulcanimicrobiota bacterium
GCGCTCCAGTTCGAGGAGGCCTTTAATGGTGCGGCCGGCGGGCGTTGTCACCTCGTGCTTGAGCGCGGCGGGATGCAATTCGCTTTCGAGCGCGAGGCGACCCGAGCCGAGCACGGTTTGCGCCACCAAGACGCGCGCCTGATCGTAGGGAATGCCCAGCGCGATCGCCGCATCGATCAACGCTTCGATCGCGACGAAGATGAACGCCGGGCCGCAGCCGCTGATCGCGGTGACGGCGTCCATCAGGGATTCGTCCAGCACCATCGTACGCCCGAACGGATCGAAGAGCTGCTGCGTCTGATCGAGCGCTTCTTCGCTGCTCTCCTTCGTGCGAGCCAAGACGGTCATGCCCGAAGCGACGCGTGCCGGCGTGTTCGGCATGATGCGTACGATGCGCGTGCGATTGTCGGTCCAGCCCCGCAGGGACCCGGTGTCGACTGCCGCGACGGCCGAGACGAGCACTTGATCGTCACGCAGCACCGGAGCGATCTGCGTGCAGACGGCTGCGGCGTCGCGCGGCTTCACGCACATCACCACGACGTCGCTGCTTTGCACGACGGCGCAATTGCGCCCCGCCGACGCTCGTGTGGTCGAATCGATCTCGCGCACGCGTGGATCACGCTCGAAACCCTTCGCGAGCGTGCCCCCGAGCGTTCCACGACCGATAATTCCGATTCGCATGACTTCCCTCAAATAAAAAACGAACCGCCCCGGTAACCGGAGCGGTTCGTTGCAAAATGCTTGACGACGCGCGCTACCGAACCGGCATCTCCTGATGCGGCTGCGGCGGGCACGGAAGAACGTGTGCGTACGTCATCGTTGGGCGATCTTACCCCGGCACACGTTTGCGCGTCAAGAGCATGCCGATAAGAATCGCCAGCAATCCCGCGGCCACCACCGCGAGATCGGGGATCGAGGTGACCTCGACGGCCGGGTAGGTAAGCACGTGCGGACGCAGCCGTAACCCGGCGAGCTCGACCAATTGCCCATCGCTTGCCATGCCGATCCCGTGCGGAATCGATGCGCCGGTCTCGTCCTCGACATCGAAGATCACCGCCGGGCCTCTCGCCGAGGTCGTGTTCGGCATCGACGCAAGCTGCGCGGCAGAAAGAAGGACCGCTTTCACGATGCGATGCGCAGCCGGCACGGCGAAGGTGTCAAATGGCATCGTGAGGCCGGCAATCGGCTGCGTGTCCTGCATCAGCAACACCGGCGAGAGAAAGGCGCTGCCGGTCGGTTGCGTGATCGTCACGTGTGCGCCGCGTCCGTCAAATGCATCGATCGCGACGACGGTACGCGGGACGCTGCGCAGCAGCGCGGTCGCGGTATAGCGTCGCGCACCGATCGGCTGCGCGCCTCGCCCGCGTACAAGCATCACCGCCGGATCGGCCTGCGCCAATGGAAACGCGAGCGTTCCACCCGCTTCATCGACGCGCACGGTCGTGTCCGGCGCACCCACGATCGTCCGCGTATCGGGGCCAAGCAGTCCACTCGCAATACCCGCGAACGCGATTGCACCAACGCCGAAGGCAACAAGCGGCATTCGCCGCGCGCGAACCACAGCCCACACACCGACGGCCGCAATTGCGACGTTGTACCACCCGGTATGATAGAGCGCGCGGTTCGGGATGACGATTTCTACAGCAACGCCAAGCACGACGAGCGCGGCAAGAACCGCCGCCCCGCTCACGTTGCGCGCAGCGCCTGCGCGAGCGTCGTACGCATCTGTTCGACGGTGAGCGGACCGTCGAATCCACGCTCGACCACGCCGCGGCGGTCGATAATGATCGTCGTCGGCAGCCCGAGCGCCGCGTAGGTGCGCCCGTATTGCTGTGCATCGTCGATCCAGATCGGAAACGCGATCCCGAGCGATCGCGCAAAGGTCGCGGCACGTTCCGGGGACTCACCTTGATTGACGCCGACGACGACGACACCGTCCTTGGTATACTCGCGCGCGACGGTTTGCAAATCCGGCATCTCGGCGCGGCACGGCGGACACCACGACGCCCACAGATTCATCACGACGACCTTGCCGCGGTACTGTTCGAGTGAGACCGCGTTGCCGCGATCGTCGTGCAACGTGAAGACCGGCGCGGTTTCGCCCACCATTCCAGCCGGCCCGGAGACCGAGGGCCGATGCGAGGCGAACAGCGGCACGAGGATCGCAAGCGCGATGGCCGCCGCCGAAAGCATCAAAAGCCAGCGCACCTGCGCGTTCACCAATCGCCCATCCGATCTGAATCGACCTCACCCTCGAAGGCGATCGTTCCACTCGGCAACACCGCGGCGAATAACGGAATCCCACGGAAGCGTATTTCTCGCTGGCGCGCAGCGTCGACGCCGGATTCGAACAGACGGCAGTAGCGTTCGAGCACGTCCGGGCTGCAGCGCGCAAGCGCCGGCTTCACGTTATACGTTTGCACGAATCGATCGAAGGCGCGTTCGAAGGCCTCCGCCGCAAAGTTCGATCCGAGGCGCACCTCGCGCCGCACGTGTTCCAGGGTCCTCTCCTCCTCTATGGCGAAACCGCGTCGCGTGTCCGCCATGATTCTCGACGGTCGCGCACTTGCCGCGGAACTGCGCGCCGAACTTCTTGCTCGTACGAGTGCGCTACGCGACGCCGGGATTCATCCCAAGCTCGTGATCGTCTTCGTTGGAGAGAACGAGTCGAGCGTCGCCTACGTTCGCAATTTGGTCAAAACGGGCGACCGGGTCGGCATCGAGATCGCGGTGGACCAGCTGCCCGAGCGTGCAACGTCGGTCGACGTGCGCGAACGTCTCGAACGGTTACGCGACGACGCAAGCGTACACGGCGTGATGTTGCAGCAACCCTTGCCGCCGCACCTCTCGATACGCGAGATCGCCGACGCCATTCCGGTCCGCAAGGACGTGGACGGCGCGCACCCGACCAACCAGGGGCACCTGGCCTTCGGCAGCGGCACCGAATTCGTCCCAGCCACGCCGGCGGCGATCATGCTCCTGCTCGAGCGCAGTCCGCACTGGCCGCTGCGCGGCCGGCGCGCCGTGATGATCGGCCGTTCGATCGTCGTCGGCGCACCGGTTGCGATGCTGATGCTCGGTCAGAATGCGACCGTCACCATCCTGCACAAAGAGAGCGCGAGCCTCCAACCCTTCCTGAAGACCGCCGAAGTCGTGGTGGTCGCTACCGGAGTCCCAGGACTCATCGGCGGCGATGACATCATGCCGGGCGCGACGGTCATCGACGTCGGCACGACCGTCGTCAACGGCGTGCTCAAAGGGGACGTCGATTACGAATCAGCGCGCGAAGTCGCCGGCGCGATCACACCCGTCCCCGGCGGCGTGGGCCCGGTCACCAACGTCGCGCTCCTGCGCAACGTCGTCAAATCAGCCGAACGCATGGCCGGGGCGCCGCATTGGATTCGATGGGGTGAAGTATCCGACAATCGGGATTCACTTTGACGCTCGCGTCTCGCACAGTTAATGTCAGGGTGCTCGCCGCCTCGCGTAACCCGTTCACCCGACCGTCGAATACTTCTGCCAATCCGAATCCAATTCAACTATGCGAGCAGAATGAGGTTGAGGGCGGGCCGACGTTGCGGGTGAGATCGTTTGGACGAGCCGCGGAGCCAGGACGGCGAGAGCGGCGAGCCAATCAGCAGGAGCAATTGCACGATGCGATTGTGACGAGCGTGGTCGAACCCGCAATGTAGGCTCGCCCGAAACCGCTAATTCAGCGAGAAGAACTTTCCGAGGAGGTTTTCCATGGCCGTTCATCCAGCCGTACAACCGCATCTGGTTGCAGCGAAACACCACCGGTCCGCCGCAGACTACCACGAGCTCGCTGCCAAGCGTTACGAACTCGGGGATCACGCACAAGCGGCGCACTACACGCTGCTAGCTCAGGCGCATGCCTTGCACGCGGCCGGCTTCATGTCCGACATCGCAAAGATTCACGCCGAACAGCACAGCGGCAACAAGCACGCACATTCCTAAAGGTTTAGCGATTCTGCGGCAGCCAGAGCGCAACGTTCCATGAATTGCGCACCGCGACGAGGAGCTGTAGCGCGATGGTCGCGGCGATCCCGTAGGGCGCGTAGGCGATCCCACTGGTCAGCCCAACGGCGAAGGCGATCAAGCCGACGTCAGCGAGAAACGGCAGCCCGAAGTAAAAGAGATAGTCGAGCCAGCTCAAGTTGAGAAAGTCGAGCCGGCTGACTCCGCGGATGGTGAATGCGACATATATTAGTGCGGCCGCTGCCGAACATCCAAGGATGATGCACGGCGCAAGCACCGACGGCCACGGTACGAGCAAGACGAGCGAACTGAACAAGACGCCGCCGAAATGGACAAACGTCGGCGTCACAAACTGAGCGACACCTTTGCCCCTTTCCGTTTTCGCGATATCAGCGCCGAGCGTGATGACCACGAACATCAGGCCGATCAGCGTCGCTGCCGCGCTGGCGGTAACCACGTAGAAGTTTTCCCAGCCGGCCGGTATCAATGAAGTTTCTCCGGTGCTCAGCTAATTTTGCGAGAAAAACTTCCCGAAGTACTGCTCTTGCGCGCTGCGATAGCTGAGGTCTTCACCGTTTTCTTGGCGCTCGTGTAACTCCACCCGGCGGCGTTCCAACAGTTTGCGCAGTTGCGGCAGCAAGCGCTCGAGGAAGTCGTACTCGGCGCGCAAGCGCGCCTTCGTGTCGGTGATTTCGAGCAGGCGCTGCTTGACGCGTTCGGCGACTTGCAGCATGTCGCCGATGAGATACGACGTGCCTTGCGGATCTTCGGGCAGCAAAATGTGACTCTCTTGTCCCGAGAACTCGACCAGCATCGCGATATATTCTTCAAAACGCTGGCGCACGGCGGGCAGCAGTTCATCGACCTCGCGATCGTCCGGCACCTCCGGCTCATCGATCACGTCGACGTCGGCCACCAGGTAGGGTTCGCGGCTTATCACTTCGCGGATGCGGAAGCGCGTGCTTCCGACCGTTGAGATAAAGTAGCGGCCGAACGGCAGCGGCTGCACGTCGAGAATTTCGGCGATCGAACCCACGTCGTGCGGAAGCACGTTAGTGTCGCCGGCTTCGGCACCTTCAGCGATCAACGCGACGCCGAAGCCTTCGCCGGACTCCAAACATTCGTTGATCATCTGCTTGTAGCGCGGCTCGAAAATATGCAGGTTGAGCACAGCGCCTGGAAATAGCACCGAATTGAGCGGAAAGAGCCGTAATCGCCGACCCATAGAGGAACCACTGTTTCGAGAAGGTCGGCGCAGGTTCCCCGCTAACTGGACAGCCCTAGATGGATGACCTCAAGCGCTATCTCGACGCCCTGCACCCCGAGCAACATCCGTTGTTACTCGAGCTGGAACAGCACGGCCGCAAAGACGGCGTGCCGATCGTCTCGCGCGAAGCCGGACGCTTCCTTTCGGTCATGGTGCACATGATGCAGGCCAACCGCATCTTGGAGATCGGGACGGGATACGGCTATTCCACGCTCTGGATGGCGCTCGCGCAGCCCCCGATGGGGAAGATCTGGACGATCGATCCGGATAGCGAACGCACCAGTGTCGCCAATTCGTACTTCCGTCGTGCGGGCGAAGACGATAATATCACGATCTTCAATCAAGATGCGCTCGAATTACTCGAGAACTTCCAGCAGCGCAACCTCGATATCGTCTTCATCGACGCCGAGCGTCACCTGTATCGCGCGTACCTCGACTTGGTGTTCCCGATGCTCAAACTTTCCGGTATCGTCGTGATCGACGATTGCCTGCTCGGCGACCTCGACGAATTCAACCAGTACTTTCTCACCCACCCGGCAGTCGACGCGACGATCCTACCGATCGGCAATGGGACCGGTATCGGAGTGCGCATAAAGTGAACGCCCACGCGGCCGATCCGGCCGCGTTTCGCGCGGTAATGCGCCGCCATCCCTCGGGCGTCACCGTCGTTACGTCGCTGCGCGAGGGCGAGCCGCGCGGCATCACGCTCAGCGCATTCGCCAGCGTCTCGACCGATCCACCAATGCTGTTGATCTGCGTCAACCGCGAAGCGCGCAGCTATCTGTACATCTCGAGCTCGCGGATTTTTTGCGTCAATCTGCTGAGCGTCGATCAGCGCGAACTCGCCGAACGCTTTTCCGGCCGGATCAAGGAACGCCAGTTCGATGATATCGCCTGGTCGACCGACGTAACCGGCGCGCCGGTACTCGACGGAACGATCGGACACTTCGATTGCGCCGTCGACGCCGAACATCACGCGGGATCGCACTCGATCTTCATCGGTCGCGTGCTGGCGTGCACGCAGCGACCCGGACCGCCGCTTGGGTATTATGAAGGCGCGTTTCGCGACTTTGGTTTGGAGGAGTTGTGATCGTCGAAACCTTCCCCGTCGGATTGCTCGCCTGCAACGCGACGATCGTCGGCGACGAGGCTACCCGCGAAGCAATCGTTGTCGACGGCGGTGACGGCGTCGACGATGTGCTCGCGCGTCTCAAGCAACTCGGCCTACGCGCTCGGTATCTCGTGCACACGCACGCGCACTTCGATCACATTGCCGACGTTGGACGACTGCGCGAGTCAACGCGCGCGCTCGCGTTACTCCACCACGCCGACTTGCCGCTCTATCACGATCAACCGCGCCTGGTGAAACTCTTCGGCATGCCGGCGCTCCCGCCGGTCGTCGATCTCGACGGTGACTTGGAGGACGGCACGCGCTTTACGCTCGGCGACGTCACCTGCGACGTGCTGCACACCCCCGGTCATACGCCCGGCAGCGTCTGCTTCGCAATTGCGGGCGCGGGAAACACGCGCTTGCTCACCGGCGATACGCTCTTCGCCGGCGCGATCGGCCGCTGGGATTTAGGCGGCACATCGATGGAAGATATCGTGGCGTCGATTCAGCGCAAGCTTATGGATTATCCCGATGCAACGCCGGTCGTGCCCGGTCATGGTGGATTCACGACCATCGGTCACGAGCGCGCAACCAACCCCTATTTGCAATAATGCGGCTGTTCGCCGGCATTGAGCTCGATGCGGCGACGCGAGAGGCGTGCGTTCGCGCGCAAGATCAGTTGCGCGACGCCGCGTTCGAGGCGCGCTACGAAGCGGCCGAAAAGCTGCATATCACGCTGGCATTTCTTGGACAGGTCGACGCGCAGCGCGTGCGGGAGGTCGAGGATGCAATCGACACCGTCGCCGCCGCGACGCAGCCCTTCACGTTGACGCTCGATAAACTTGGCGCATTTCCGCACGAGCGACGCCCACGCGTGATCTTCGTCGGCGCGCGAGCGCACGGCGCATCGTTCCGCAATCTCGCGACGGCGCTGCGTGGTCACTATGAAACGCTGGGGTTCAGTTTTGCCGATGACGCGGTCGCGCACGTCACGATCGCGCGCCACAAAGGCGGCTCGGCACGTCCGCTCCCGATGTTGGATATCGCCGCGGCCCAGGTAGCCATCGGTGCGATCGTGCTTTTCGAATCGGTGCCGGAAAAACAAACGACGCGCTATGTCGTCCGACATCGCGCGCCGCTTGGGAGAGATGCGACGACCTAGCGCAGCGAGATGGTGACCTTGCCGTCGTCGACCGGTTGCGACGCGGGCGCAGCGGCGCGCACCGGGCGCGGTGCGGCTTCCATCGCAGCAAAATCGGGGACGGCGCCGCTTGCGACTTTCGCGTGGTAGTCATCGATTGCGACTTTGAGCGCCTCGAGCGCGCGCTCGGGATAATCTTTCTTCTTCTCCGGATAGCCCGCGAGTTCGGCTTCGACTTGCGCGGTGGAAATAGCCCCTGCTTCGTCGATCGTTTTGCCTTTCGCTAGTTCAACGACCAAACTGCAGGTTGCCGTGCCAAAGCCGCAGCCGGTCGTGAAGTAGGAGATATCCTCGATCACCGCGCCGGGTCCAACCTTTAAGAAGAAGTTGTACATGTCGCCGCACGAGTCGCTGAAATACTCGCCGCTCGCGGTCGGTGCATCCATGGTTTGGAATCCCGGACGAGCTTCCACCAGACGCTGAAACTTGGCAAAATCCACTTGTTAGCTAACCCCTTTGAGTTGAAACGTGCACGCTTTGCCGCCCGATGCGAGCGACTCGAGTTGTTCGTGCTCGCCGCCGATCGTCTCGTCGATGACCTGATGGATCACCGAACAGACTTCCGGATGCTCTTTCACGACACCCGAGTACGGGCAGGTGTGCTCTTGCAATAAGAACCCGCCATCGACCAAACTGTATTCGGCGACGACGCCGCGATCGCGCAAGACCTGCGTGAGTTGCGCCACTTTGCCCTCGGGATCGGTGGCGGTGACCTTCTTCTTCGTGTGTTCGACCGAGCGGCGCGCTATGCGGTCAAAGATCTTCTCGACGGCCGGCGATCCGAATTGCTCCCTCACCTCGCGCAGCACTGCTGCGAGCATCTTGTCGTACTGCTGCGGGAAGAGTGAATCGGCTTTGGACGTGAGCGAGAATTCGAGCGTCGGCTTGGTCGGCCCGCGCCGGACAGCGCGCTCCTCGACTAGACCGTCGCGCTCGAGGACAACCAGTTGCTGACGAACGGCGTTCGGCGAAAGGCCGAAGAGCGCAGCCAGCTCGGCGGCGCAGGCACTGCCTCGCTCGCGTAGCTCGGCGACAATCTTGCCGCGGGTAGTTTGGAAAAAGCGGTCGACCTGCATGGCGTTCGACGGTATCCTATCATGGCCCGGGCTAGATAGTAAAGTAAATCCTTGACTTTCTGCCGACGCCTGCCCTAAGCTACACAAGCAACATCTTATCAGCCGGGAGAACAACGTGGCCGAATCCGATCAAGGGCTCCGCGTCGCGGGCCTACGCGTTAGTGTCGAGGGCAAGGAGATCCTCAAGGGGATCGACCTGACGGTCGAGCCGGGGAAAGTCCATGCGCTCATGGGCCCCAACGGCAGCGGCAAGTCCACGCTCGCCTTCTCGCTCACCGGCCATCCGCATTATACCGTGACCGCGGGCACGGCGACGCTTGATGGAGCCGATCTGCTCGCGCTCGCCCCCGATAAGCGCGCGCGCGCCGGACTCTTTCTTTCCTTCCAATATCCCGCCGCGATTCCGGGCGTGAAAGTGCCGAACTTTCTATACGCCGCGCGTCAAGCGGTGCGGCCCGGCGAATTAACGCCGGCGAAATTCCGCGCGCTGTTGCTCGAAAAGATGGATGTGCTGGGCATGGATCCGTCCTTTCTTGGCCGTTATCTCAACGACGGGTTCTCGGGCGGTGAAAAGAAGCGCCTTGAGATGCTCCAGATGACGATGCTCGCACCGAATGATGCGATCCTCGACGAGACCGACT